>WRNB01000108.1 GCA_009776805.1 Candidatus Bathycorpusculum grumuli
TCATGGCTGAATTTATGCTTGCTTCGTCAAGAAAAACTAGTTGGCCACTGTCTAAGGTTGGTTGAATTTCTTGCCAATTTAGGCGTTCTTTGACGATATCGCCTCTTTTTTGACCGTTTGCATGAAGCATCTTTTTTTAAAAGTCAGCCCCATTTTTTTGAGATGCTTCGAGAGACCAGATTCAGTAATTTTTAAGTCAAATGTTGTGATTAGTTCGTTTAGGGTCATGTCGGGTGTTTTTTGATGGTTTTGTGTATTTTTGTGTCTTGGGTGCTGGTTATTTTGTGGTTGTTTCCTTTGTAGAGTTTGGGTTGGATGGAGCCTGTTTTTTTTTGTGAAGAGCCAATATTTGGTAGACTGTGCTACTTCCTATCATTAACCATTTTGCAATGTTTTTTTTCACTCTCGCCATTAGCTTTATACTTGATTATTTTTTCTCTATTCTCTACAGATATAGGTCTCATTTTTATCACCTATACTGTATAACACATTATGTATTTAAAGTCATGTTGCTATAACGTGTGGAAGAGGTTAGGTTTGTGGATCATGTGTTAATGTGTTATGGTGGGGTTGGGTGGGTGGTGAGTTGTGTTGTTGTTTTGTGTATGGGAGTATTGGTGATTTAATGGTTGAGAGGTTTGTGGTTGTGGAGTGTTGATAGTGTCTAGATGTGTTTTTATGGTGATTATGTAGTGGGTTGTGTTGTGTGTTGTTGGTTTGTTTGGGTGGGAGTTGTTGTGGGTGGCTATGGTGTTAAGGTGTTGTGTGAGTTTTGGGTGTTGGTGGTGAATGGGGTTTGTTTGTTGTGTTTGGTTGTTGGGGGTAGTGGAGGGAGAGTTTTTGTGTTGTGTTTGGGGAATGGTGGTTGGAAAAGAGTTGGTGTCAATATCTCGTCAGTTGTCTATTTCGCCAAATGTTGTGGTATGACCGTTTTTCTATAGGTAACCTCCGGAAACCCACATTTTACCTCTAAATATGGCGTATAATAGCGTTTCAAACCATGTTTAGAAGGTTTTCGGAGACTGCCTATATATTATTTGAGTTTTTCGTTGTTTTTAACTTTAATCATGTATATTGGTGGTGGAGTGAAATTATTTTTGGTAAGAGGTATGTTCCAAAATTTCCGATATGTTTTTAACTTGTACCAATGGAAGAATTATTAATGGTTTATATGGGTGCAAATGTTAAAACCAAATTAAGTGTTTACCACAAACGTTTGTTACTTACTTCTTTGCTACTTATAATAATTTTTGCATCTTTGTGTGTTTACACTTTAATTGTTAACGTTGAAAAATCTTCTCTAGAGAAAGCGATACATGTTAAGAATGAGACTGAACTTGATAATGCAATTAATGCTGTACAGAAAGGCGGATCAGTCATTATTGCCTTAGACAACGACATCACCCTAACAAATAGTCCACTACTCATTTCTGATAAAAAAGACATCACATTAACCAGCAATAAAACTGATGGGGAATTTTTCAAGTTAATTGGTGCCGCTGGTGTGAGTACTATCAACATTAACAACGATGGAGTGCTGAAACTTGAAGGCATTACTGTAACACATTTAAGTGACGCTACAGGTAGTGGGGTAACCATTAACGAGGGTAGCATACTTATCTTAATTAATGGCGAGATTTCTGATAACACAAATGACATAATTGGTGGTGGTGTGAACAATCGGGGCACTTTTATGATGCACGGGGGTGTGATTTCAGGTAACAATGCTAACTTTAGTGGTGGTGGTGTGGCTGTTAGTTATAATGGTGTTTTTCGTATGTATGGTGGTAAAATTTTAGGCAATACTGCTATGTATGGTGGTGGTGTGTCCAATGGTTGTACATTTAAGATGTTTGGTGGTGAAATATCAGGCAACACAGCCAGTAAAGATGGCGGTGGTGTACATAGCATATATGGCGTGTTTAATAGATTTGGTGGAACAATATATGACAACAAATCAGTACAAGGGGAAGATAACGTATCCCCAGCAGAGACTGATGGGTTGTCTAACACCATTGTTTGTGCAGGTATCGTGTCTACAGTAGGTGTTGTTGTGTGTTTATTTTTATATTTCAAATTTCATAAAAGAAACATCCATAGATAAAAAAGAAAAACGCTACCAACAAAGACCGATTTTAAAACAAAACTAAAAAAAAACATCAATAATTTCTTCAACACCACTTAATAGAAAAAAATGTTGTTGACTGTAAAACACTGTGTTAAAAAACTTTTGTTATGACATCTGTTTCCACATTAACATTTAACGGTTTACGCACTGCATTGGTAGACGTTATGTTTGAAGTCACAAGCATAAAACCCCCATTAAAAACAGAATTGTTAGGGTAAACACCAGTATATGTTGAGAATTGATTTTCCCAAATAGGTCTATAAACACCATTAGGATACTTGGTGTTATATGTGGGGCTATATAGTTCCTTCTTGAATTCTTGCAAGTCTATGCCTATTGCATTTGGCGAGTTATAGTTGTTGTGAACTGTTAAATGAGATTGCCCATAACTGAGATTACCATTTATAAGTTTAAGTCCTGCTCCTCCGCTTGCTCCCAACCAAACATTAGCTCTAATACGAGAACTATACGGCCCTATGATATTTGGCAACTCCTTATTATCACCATTACTATCAATATATGTAAACATGTCAGTTTTGTCGTTCAAACCATCCGGATCATTTACTGTTTTAATGCCGCCTACTTGAATACCCACGGCACTCGCATTATCCGCCAACCCAATTCCCACATCATCAATAGTAGTAAAACCCGCACTATCCCCCGGATAAACCTCTACGTCTGAATAAGTTGGATAATTAGGGTTTAGATATCTGCCGGATGTGGTGAAAATGATGCCTTTAGTGACATTTTCCATACGAATATGTTTTAGACAATTTCCCTCACTCCACAACCCTTTCTTGTTTCGTATGTGAATGCCCACATCACAATTTCTAATGGTAATGTTTCTAATTTGACACTTACAAACATTCTCCAACAAAATCCCCGTAACACCCTTACCCGCACCATCAATAACCAAATTCTCAACAACCGCAGACTCAACATACGCATTCAAAGACGGAAACCACGTATCTTCCACTTTCACCACAGAACCCATCAAACCATTCCCAGCAGTTAAAACATACTTTCTACCCTCAGCACCCTGCAACAAATCATTCCGACCAACAAACTTACTTACATTTACCGTTTGATCATAATTAATCACTAAAGACATAACAACCACTACACTCCATCTTGGAAAGCCACAACAATATCATGACCATAACCATTCTTATTATCCACTCGTTTATTTTGATCAAGTGCCAAAGTAGTCAACAAAAAACTCTGATTATCCAAAACAACCCCACCCAAACCAATCAACACCCCACACCCAGAATTCTCCACCTCAACATTAACCAAACTATACCGCAACTCACCATCCACCACCAAACCCCTATGAAGATAATCATCACTAGTCCACAAAGTCGCCTTAACAAAAGCATTATACAACCTTGCATTAGAGCCCACATATATACCATTATAATTCGCAGGATACTGATCAAAAACATCTACACACAAACTAATCCCAACATCATCAATAGACGTGTAAGCAAAATCCTTATTAGAAGAAGTACCCGTAAACCGTATCCCCGTTTTAACATTAATCATACGAATATGTTCAAAACGATTACCAAACGCTCTATTATTACCTGTAATTTTAACTTCTATCCCAACAGTACAATTTCTGATTGTAAGATTTCGAATTAAACAATTACACACGTTTTCCAAAAGAATACCTGTTGTACCAGATGCGTTAGTACCATCTATTACCAAATTCTCAATAACCGCATTACGATCCAGATTAGACATGTTAGAGGCAACACTCATTATAGTGGAAGCTCCTGTATATGTGTAAGTAGTTTGTTTGCTACCTGTACCTGCTTTACGTCCATCATAAGCTACAACAATTGTTGACAATTTGTACCCTCCAGTTTATCTTGAAAACAAATATTATTTGGCAGAATGGACTTAAAAGTTGCAACCCGACCGTTATTATTAATGTTGCAACATAAAATATTCTTAATAGAATATGTAACTTGTTTCCCGCAGGCCATACTATAACACTATTCCTTAGATTAAAACAATAAATCCTCTATAAAAACATTATCAACATACAACACATATAACAATTAGTCATAAATAAAAATGCGGTGTTAGATTTGTTTTGGATTGATGTCGTGTTGGCTGGACGGGTTGGATTTGTTGATGGCTGTGCTTATGTTGCTGTATGTGAGTAAAAAGCTTTGATTATCATAAACCGCATAAACCTGACTGTTCTGAATATCCACGCCTGTTCCTCCATTGTTCGTGCCTATAATGGTGAGCATTATTATGCTGTATTTTAACTCGCCATAAACTCTCATCCCATAACCTCCCGAATTGCCTAGCCATATCACTGCTTTCATAAAAGAGCTATAGGGTTTGACAATAGTGTTTGTTGAAGTACCGATTTGAATGCCTACGCCTGAAGAATCTCCGTCTTTTAATTTTATTTGTACATTATCAATTGTTGTAAATCCGAAGTCTCCTGAATTATTTGTTGCACTGCTGAATAGTATGCCTTGTTTTACGTTTGTTATTTTGACGTGTTCGATGCGATTTGATCGGGATTCAAAAGTGCTGGTGTTTTCTATTTTTATGCCTACTTCACAGTTTATTATAGTAACATTTCTTATAAGACAATTACATACATTTTGAAGCAAAATTCCTACAGTACCAGGTTGGTTTTGACCATCAATTATCAAATTTTCAATAATTGCACCATTACCAAGATTACTGGGTACATTGGACACTATTTGCATTATAACAGGTGCACCGTTATAGGCAATAGTGGTTTGTTTACTTTCACTACCTGCATAACGTCCATTATAGGGTACAACAATTGTACTTCCGCTTCCGCCTCCGGAACCCCACACAGCATGCAACGTAACACTATTACCATGTATACTAAATGTAGAACCCTGAACATACGTAGCAGAAGTTGCTGATGGATTAGTTGACCAACCAAGAAAAACATGCCCAGACTTCAATAATGAACCTTGACCCAAAACAGTTACAACACCACCATCTTGATAAACATTATAATCCACCGGAGGACTACCACCCGTACTCCCATTACCATTATAAAAAACCTGATACTGATTACCCACAGGAGGACCACCATACACCCAAATAGCATACAAAACAGTATCCTCAACAATAACAAACTGACTACCAGAATCATAAACATTCGTAGGCCAAGCAGCAAAAGGATCAGTAGACCAACCAGCAAAAAACCAACCATTAAACCACAAAGAACCCGGACCAAGCAACGTAACAGTCGACCCATGCAAATAAGGACTACTAAAATCCACCGGAGGACTACCACTTGGAGTACCATTCCCATCATAAATCAAAGTACGAGGAGGAGCCCACACCGCATACAACACAACATTATCCACAATCAAAAACGTAGAATTTGACACATACTGCTCATCAGTCGCATTAGGATTAGTTGACCACCCAAGAAAAACATTACTTGTTTTCGTTAAAGTCCCCTGACCTGGCACTACAATAGTTGCATTGTACGCGTAAGGATTGTTAAGATCTGTCGGTGTAGTCCCACCAGTGTTGCCATTTCCATTGTATGTAACTGTATATGTTGAAGGATGAGGTATCCATACTGCATATATTGTGTGGTCGTCTGGACCTAGGTATTCTCCGTAGTGTTGGGAGTTGATGGGGTATTCGGGTGTTGTTGCTGTTGGGTCCCATGACCAGCCTGATATTTTGTAGCCTAGTTTGGAGAGGCTGTTTGCGTCTGTGCGGAGGAAGAAGTAGTCTGCGTAAAAATTGACGGGGTCATCATATATTGGGTCTGGTGGGTTGCCTGTGCCTGGTGTGTTGTTTGGCCAATTTGGGTCATATATTACGCAGCCCATAGTTTAGTAGCCTCTAATGTTGTTTGTGGTTTTGGTTTTAATTTGGTGGTTTGTGGTGTAGGTAATGTTGGTGTGTGGTGATGAGGTGTTTGGTTGTGTTGGTTTGTGTGTTGTGTTGTGGTTGGTTTTATGTTTTTTGTTTAAAGTTTTTTGTGTGGGTGTGTCGTTTATCATGATTATTTCACTTCGACGTATATATTAGTATTTATATGGGGTACTAGTATAAAGGTGTTTGCTAAACGTAATATTGTAAGTATGTAATTAGTGTAGCATTTGTGTTAGTAATGTGGTATTTTTTCTTTTAAAAATAATGTTAAAATTTGAGTTATGTGTCAAAATAGTTTATAAACAAAAAACCACTACACTATCCACACAAAAATAACAAGCACAATAAAAACAACCACAAAACACATACACAACAATAACAAAAAAACAGTAAAAACAACCTGAATTCCCGTGTAAATTTTAACCTACAAAATGAAAAAACCAATAACACACCCAATTTCTGAAATAAGGCATAAAATAAACTTTACACAATTTTC
>WRNB01000109.1 GCA_009776805.1 Candidatus Bathycorpusculum grumuli
TTAATCCATTGGTAATTGTGACTCTTGAGATGCCTGATATTTTGCTGACTTGGGTTATGCCTCCGTGTCCTATGGTTTTTGCTTCGTTTGCTAAGTATAAGTGTCGTTGTCTTTCATCTAGTAGGGGTATTGTGTTGCGGATTCTTTCTGCTGCTGCGTCATCCATACTTTTATATTTACATAGTCATGTATAAATGTAAACTTTATTTTCAATCAGCTCCTAAGTACTGGTAATCGTAGAAAAGAGATTTTATTTGGCAGTAACTTTTAGCTCATGATAATGGTATTCCTGGTCGTTTTGGAACCAATGAATGTGTTTTATTCTTCTCGCTTTTTCCCATCGAAGATTCTCAATTATGGTGCCACCTATAGTAAGAAGTTCATTAAGCGAATACTTGGTCTCATTCTGAATTTGCGATAGATATTTGTTTAGCTCATTTGTGCCATCTTTTATTTTTCGGTTTGTTCTTGCTTCTTTATTCACGCGTTCATGCACAGCTACCTCTTCCTCAATGTCATTTTGAAATGGACGTGATTCCTCAATGTTTTGTAGGTGTGTTAGCTCGTGAAGCATCAAAGCTGTAACCGCTGAATCCGATAATTTAATCAGTGCGGGAATAGAAACGAACATAACATATCGGTTTTCAATTTGGCTGGATCGAGCTGCCGCAATAGTGATATTTTGAAGCGGCCAGTTGCAAGCAATATAATTATCAACGTAGAAGACTACTAATCTATTGTAGATATCCTTGAGTTCAGGGTTTTGAATCAAAAGTTCATCAAGAGCTTTTTTACACATTGTTGAGTAGACATGATTATTATCGTTAGTCTGGCACTGTTTTTCGTTCTCACATACTTTTTTTGCCAATTCAAGTTTTTGCACTATTTCCTTAATCACAATATCGATTGATTTCTCAATCCATTTATACGTTGCTTTTTTTGGTTCTTCCCCGAAATCATCAATCAATTTGAAGTAGCTGTGTGAGCCTCGTAAGTAGAAAAGGCCAGCAGTATCGCTTTTTTGTACGAACTTTAGAAACTCTTTTGCACCGTTTGAGACTAACACCCAGTTCATGTCCCTTATGGTATCACTACACGATGTCTCGTAGAAAATGAACTTTGCTTCGAGATTATCTTCATCAATGACTGTTAATATGTGTGCAAACTCGTCATATGCTATATCAAATTTGCTTCTCAAACCGTTTCTAATACAACTAAACGCCGCATCTATTATTACGCCTATAATATTTATATCTTCTAACTCCGTTTCTATCGATTTTAGGAAATCCATTGGAATCGACGAGAGAACATAATTTGAAAGAAATTCATCTTGACCACAAACATCTTTGTATTCATCTATAAGCCTGAGCTGTCTTTTCCTTTTCCCTTTATCAATCCCAACAACATATTCAAAATGGTGAACATTATTGGGTTTTAGTATTATGTTGCCAAATGTGCTATCGGGGTTTGTCATCGAGAAATCGACGCTTGTTTGAGAAAACATTGTCCAATTCTTTATTTTGGAGCAAACATCTTTGCTGAATTCTTTTTCAATTGGTGAAACAATCGCTTCTGATCTATTCAGGTCTAAATTTTTAACAACGTAAAATTGAGGATAACGTATATTATTGTTGAATAAAATACTGTTCGGTTGCACTTCTACCAAGGACAGATTACCCATAGGCACTTCCCCGCCAAACTCTTGCTTGACTTTTACTGAGCTACCAGTATAGAAATTCAGGGTGTAAATGAATTTTCTGCCAGTATCCGTTAGACAGTAGTCCTCATTTACTGATGTGGGAACTCTGTTCAAATTAACTTTAGGTGTAATCAGACGGTTGGTTTTCAAAAAGTCTATTTCATATTGTTCCAATGGCAGATTCCATTTGATTTTCATACAGCCCATGAACATTTTTATTATTTTGCCGTCATGTTTTAGCAGTATCTTTTCAACTCTTTTAGTCATGAACTCTTGGAATCGTTCTTTCTCGCTTACCACAAACATGTCAAATGCTACTTTAGGTGAAGGCAGAATCACACTCTCGCATTTTTCTATGTCTTCACGTCTTCCCATTCTTCCTTGTCTCTGCCAAAAGTCAGTTTGCTTGTATGGAAGTCCTACATGAACTATCCTTTGAACTGAACCTATATCGATTCCTTGTTGTAGTGTCTTAACTGTTACCATCACAGGTATTTTGCCACTGCGAAAGTCTTGTTCGTTTTTTGTCCTTTCATCCTTTAGCATGGAACTGTAATGGGTTGCAACTCGGTTTCCAACGGTTACATGTGCTTTTTGCCCAATCATAGCTGCGTCTTTTTTTGTATCGTTGAAGACAAGTGTTGAGCAATTATCAAAGGCGTACTTTTCAACTAAGTTAACCGCAATTTCATTTTCTACAAGGTAGCTAGAATATAATATGCGAGGGTTGATTGCTGATAGTAGTTGGATTTTGGTTGATGGATGTTTTGTACGTCCTTTTACTATAGTACTATTACGTTTGAATAGTTTTGTTAAAGTTTGATTGATTTCTTCCGGATTTCCAACAGTAGCTGAAAGCAAGATTAATTGGAAATTAATGTTTAAGCTGTCTTGAATGAATTTCATCATGGCAAACATGAGGTTTATTTGGTATGCTGTGTAGCAATGAATTTCGTCTAGAATCACAAACTGTAAATTTCTGAGACATTGGATAACTGTTGGATCAGAATTCTTTAACTTTATGAGAAGCATGTGTGGGTTTGTTAATAATAGTTCACTGCACACTATTTCGTCATATTTTGAATTATTGTCAGCATCAAAAACGCATACTGATAGACCATATGGTGAACAGTATTGATCGAGCCGTATTTTTTGGTCAGCTGCTAATGCTTTGACTGGGTAAATAAATAGGGCTTGAGCGGCTATTCTTGGTGTGATTGATTCTGAAATTGAAAGAAAAGCAGCTTCTGTTTTACCCGAATTAGTTCCCGCTACTAATAGAACATTATTTCCTGCTTTTGTTGCATCTATTGTCTCGATCTGGTGTTTGTAGAGCATAAAATCGGTAGGGAATATTTTAGAGACATCGCATGCTTTGATGTTGGTTACTTCTGGGTTAGCCTCGTCAATTTCACATTCGGTAATCTTGCCAAATTTTTTCAGTAATTGGTTTGAGTCAATCATTTCCATTTTCTCCTATTTATTTCAGTAGCTTTTCAATGGGTGCTACAACCTTTCTTTTGATTAGCTTTTCGTTCATTTCGGATAAAGTCTCGTCAAGTATTATTATCTCGATTTGGGGTGCGCCTTTGATGTTGAGGTTTTTGAGATATTGTAATGAGGATTGGTGTAAGTGCCCCACTATCACCAACACAATTGTGTTAATACTTGTTTTTGGTAAGTCGGCGAGTCTGCCTGCAATTTCAAACAATTGTTGATTGTCCTCATCTCCTATACTGATGATCTCCACTACGATGCGGTTTTTGCCTTCTATGATAACATCAAATTCGTGGTCAAAGTTCTTTCCAGCAATAGGTTGATTCTTTGTTACTGTAAGATCTTCTTTTTCTAGTGATTCGCTTAAAATTCTACTGATGCCTGATTCTATGGACAATAGCATAAATAGAGGTGGTTGAATGTTTGCTTTGACACGTGTTTGAGCATGGATGCTTCGTTTGATAAACTCTTTTTTCCCATCAGGAATAGTATAGTATGTGAACTTGCCTGCAGGCTCTTTTTCAGCAAGTTTTAGATCTATCAGACGTTGAAGTACTCTGTGTACGCTAGGCTGTTTTCTTTCTAGAGCGTTGGATATTTCAGTTATTGTTAGCTTTTTTCCTGAATTTAGCATGAGTCCAATTATTTCGAATGCTAATGGATTCATCTTTAGAAATGAGTCCAACGTCTGCTTTTCATTATTCATGTTTAGCCCTGCCTGTTAATACGGGAAACAAGTATATAAAAATTAATATATTAATTAACATATTAATTAATGGTGAGGTTTGGTTCGGGTAATAACTGAAAAATGCTGTTTAAGACGCTAAATTTCCAAATAATTGGTTTTTGTTCTATACTTGTGTATGTTCAATTATGAATAAACAATGATTCACACTTATTTTTCTGTGTTCATTAATAATTTTATCACGTTTGTGTTGAGCTTCTTCAAATTATAATATCTATTGATGAGTTTAATGTTCGGTAGGTACAAGTGTATCCGTTCAGCGTAATTAGTAGAAAAAATTGACAAAACACCTTGTTAATCATCAGACATGGTTGATATCTGAAGCAATAAAATGTGTGTTGTTATCGGAATAAATAAAATGCAGTGTTGGAATAAATATCGGGTATCTTGTGGAGTGGGCTTTATGGAGCACAGTAGGCTTGAGTTTAAGTTGGTTTGGAAGGATGAGTATTTGGCAACTGTTTGTGCGTTTGCTAATACCAGTGGTGGAGTACTTGAAATTGGCAAAAATGATGCTGGGGAAGTTGTTGGGCTTGCGGATGCTAAAGGTTTGCTCAATGTGATTCCTCAAAAGATTTCTAATGCTATGATGATAAGTGCTGATGTTGCGCTCCATAATGAGGGCGGTAAAGATTATCTTTCTATTGATGTTACGCCACACCCATTTGCTATTGTTTGTAAGGGGAAATATTATAAACGAAGCGGTTCAACCACCATCGAATTAACCGGCAATGGTCTCTCAGAATTCTTACTTCGCAGACACGGTAAAACATGGGATGGCGTACCCATTCCTAACGTTTCAGTTAACGATTTATCTGCAACGGCGTTTGAGGTTTTTCGCAAAAAAGCAATACAAAGCAAACGCCTAAAAAAAGAAGACGCAGACATCCCAATTGATGCACTACTTGAAAACCTTAACCTAAAAGAAAACGGGTTTCTAAAACGCGCTGCAACTATGTGCTTTGGCGCGGACCCTGAGAAATGGGTTATGAGTGCTTGTGTTAAACTGGGTTATTTTGATAATGATGTTGATGTGCGTTATCAGGATGAGGTTCATGGTTCACTTATTGAACTAGCTGATAAGACGCTGGATTTGCTTTATACTAAATATTTGAAAGGGTGGATTCGTTATGAGGGGATTCAGCGTGTTGAAGATTTTTTGGTGCCTTATGAGGCGATGCGTGAAGCAGTTTTAAACGCTATTATTCATAATGATTATTCGTATTTTACGCCTATTAGTATTCGGGTTTATGAGCATCAAGTGATTATTTCGAACATGGCTAAGTTGCCTGATGATATTAGTTTTAAGGAGCTTTTAGTGTCTCGTAGGTCTTTTTTGCATAATCCGTGTGTTGCATCTGTTTTTTATTATAGTGGGCAGATTGAGCGGTGGGGGAGGGGAATTAATAAGATAAAAATTGAGTGTAAAAAAGAGGGTATTTCTAAACCGTTTTTCAGAAATAAGGGTATTTTCTTTGAAGTTAAGTTTGTGCGAAACCAAATTTATACCGACAATAATGGCGGAATAAATGGCGGAATAAATGGCGGAATAAATGAAATCCAAACAAGGATGATAGGGGTAATTAGGGAAAATCCGTCGGTAACTGTGCAGGAGCTTGCTGAAAAAGTAGGTATTGCATATCGTACTGTAGAGAGGAATTTGAAGTTCTTAAAAGATAAGGGTGTTATTGAGCGTGAGGGTGCAAAAAAGAAGGGTAAATGGCTTGTGAAAAAATAGCGTTTATACAGTGAATATTTTTTTGTAGTATAGTCATTTTATATCAAAATTTTATGGATGCTATTGCGGCGTCTTTGTAATGTTGTAGGGGGAGGCTGTCTGAAAACTAGGTTACAGAATTTTTACAGTTGTAAATGATTTTAGAAGTTTGTGTTTTAGAAATATTTTTTATGTTTTTACTGTTTAAATGTTTTGAATTATCCAGTTTTTATTTTTGTCTCATAATTGCGGCTAGTTTTCGGACAGTCTGTGGGGTGTTTGAGGTGAGGGTTTAAGTGTAAAAGGGTTGTTTGGTTGTTGTGTGTTTTTGTAGTGGTGGGTTGGTTGTTTTTTAGGGTTTTCGTCATCGCTGACATCAAGTGTAAGGGTTGAGTTTGTATCCCACGGTTTGTTTGTTTGGTTTTGTGTTGGTGGTTTGTGTGAGAGATTGTTTTTTAGGGTTTTCGTCACCGCAGACATCAAGTGTAAGGGTTGAGTCTGTACCCCGTTAATTCGTGTTGGTGGTGTTTGTGTGTGTTGGTTTTTTGTGGAGGGGTTGTTTTGTGTACCCACCTAAAATAGCGAAAGGCCGCCTTTTTGCGCCATTCTGATATTATCCGAAATTCCCTAAAATTTACCTACCGTATTATCAACCAAGTCCAGTATAGCTTTTTGTTTTTTATTAGGCTCCAAAGGCAAAATAATGTTGTTGTCAAAAACTTTACACATCAAATTACGCAACTCCTTCAAAGCACACTCCACAGAAACCCCCACAGGCAACAAACTCTGCAAATTCA
>WRNB01000110.1 GCA_009776805.1 Candidatus Bathycorpusculum grumuli
CTGTAACTTATGATGGTAGTGGTGGTGTTGGTGTTCCGACTGATGGTAATGTGTATGAGCAGGGTGTTACTGTTATTGTGGCTGGTCCTGCGCCGACGCGGTCTGGTTATACTTTTAATGGGTGGTCATATGGTGGTAGTACTTATCAGGTTGGTGCTACGTTTGTGATGCCTGCGGTGGATGTGGTTTTGGTTGCGCAGTGGACGCAAGATCCTGTGATAACTTGGTCTGTGGTTTTTGATAGTGATGGTGGTAGTGTTGTTGCTTCTCAGGATGTGGTGGATGGTGAGATGGCTGTTTTGCCTGTGCCGGATCCGATGAAGGCTGGTTATGATTTTGTGGAGTGGCAGTTAGATGGTGTTGCGTTTGATTTTGATACGCCTATTACTGGTGATGTTGTTTTGAAGGCTGTTTGGATAGAAACATCAACCTTTACTGTAACTTATGATGGTAGTGGTGGTGTTGGTGTTCCGACTGATGGTAATGTGTATGAGCAGGGTGTTACTGTTATTGTGGCTGGTCCTGCGCCGACGCGGTCTGGTTATACTTTTAATGGGTGGTCATATGGTGGTAGTACTTATCAGGTTGGTGCTACGTTTGTGATGCCTGCGGTGGATGTGGTTTTGGTTGCGCAGTGGACAGCAAATCCACCATCAACTACCAATTCTGGAACAGCAACAAAATCAACTATAACACCTAAAATAACTACAACGCCAACACCTGCACCAAGCGAATCTACACCACCCAGTGAAATGACACCTTCAATTGTATCTGTTCCACCGGTGGATGAAGATTTCCCACTTTGGGGTATTATGGCATTAGTTATTGCAGTCATAGCTGGAATAGTTGCCGCAGCTTTGTACTTTGTAAAAAAATCTAAAACATAGTATCAAACAGGGTTGTGTGAAAATCAACAATAACAATCCCTTCTTTTTTTGAATTTTATGTACTAAATTATGTATTGTTTTTATTGTTAATGTGTTTGTGTAATTATGTTGTTTTTATTTTTGTAGGGTAGTGATTTTCAAAATTGTCATCAAAAATGTTTGTTGTTTACAGAAAATTTGGGGCAAATCAAAGTTATGAACCCAAATTTTTTACATTATAAAATTAATGAAGTTGGCAAAAATTTTTTCGTTGCTAAGGTTCTAAATATTGTTTTTTAACTTACGCGTGTAAAGCATGTAACATTAGTGAGATTGTTTTTTTGGTGTGTGAGTGTTGATTTTGTTTTTATTGTGGTGAAATTTGTGTTGATTAGTGGGTTGATGTGTTAGTTGGTGGATTGTGGTGTTTTATTGGTTTGTGGTGTTTATTTTGTTTGAGGAGTTTGGGGTATTGTTTGAGGTGGTTTAGAGTTTGTGTTAGGAATAGTTGGGTAATAATTTGTGAGACAACAGTTTTAGTGAGTAAATCTGTTTGTTTGAGGTGTTTTTGGTATATCTGCAGATTTCAGTCTGTGCAACAACCACGACATTTTCCTTCAAACACGTTAATATGCAACCACATGTGAATGTATAGACGCTTCACATATGGTGTTTAATATGTTGTTTTTAGTGTTTTTGTGTAGTTTGATTTTAAATGTTGTTTTGCATGATTTTTTTCAAGTTATAGTTTAGCTGTTTTTAGGTGTGTTTGTTTATTTTTCGTGTTTTGTGTGTTGTTAAAACGTTTTAAGTCGTGATATGGTGTTTTGAGGTGCGTAATGTTTATACGTTTATTTGTGTTTTACATTTTGTAATGTTTCCGTAACTTTGCGGAAAAGTTTGTAAGTAAAAACGTTACAGCAAATAAAACAATTCAGAGGGAAGAAAAATGTCAAAATTAATATTTAACACATCTGAAGAATACCCTATTTATGCAGGCGACTTCGAAGTAAAACATAAAGGATGCCCATTCGTACAATTATCACAAGAAATAGAGGAAGACATTCCGTTAGACATCCTTTCGGTCTATAACAATGCATCAAAATTGCACCGAGTGCGTTTTTCTCTGCGGCGCACTTTATCACTCACAGAAGTTGATAAGTTAAAGAACAAAGTTGACCACAATGTGTCCATGCTAAATATTTGGGCAAACGGAATAACTAAAGTTGAACTAGAATGCAAAGAGCCACTATTAGATGCAGTAATGCCTATAACAAAACTCACATTTGGTGATGTTCAATCCTACGTTGCAACAATGGATAACGAGTGTTTTCGATTAATTGCTCCAAGTGCTGAAGAAATATCTGGTAAAGAACGGTTATTGAAAATAGAGGATGATCTAAAGAGTTTTGGTTCTGCAGAACTCGTAGCTTTTCACAGATTTTCCATCGACGATTTGGATTCAAGAATAGCCAATATATTGGGTGAAGGTTCTAAAGAAACATGGCTTACTACTACCGACATTACCACCCTTGAAACTGCCTACAAAATGGGCTATTTTGAAAGTCCTCGAAGGTGCGAGCTAAAAGATTTAGCAACCGAACTAGGTATCAGTGTCACAGTGTTAAATGGAAAACTCAGAGCGATGAATAGAATATTAGCTGAAAAGTTTTTGGAAAAAGCAAAAAAACCTCTACCACCGTATTAGGAGCGCAAGAAAATGCGAGCATGCACGCTACCAGTTGTCCATAAGGGCTGTTGGGGAACCGAAAGCTGTCAATCGCATGAGGCTATAATAAATGTGATGCCCTACAAAATAAATCGCAACAGCTATGATCTGTGGTGCTCAATTACTGATGCTAACGGTAACCTATTGCCCATGGACATTGAACAAGAAATAAAACTAAAAATCAAAAGACATCCTAGTGTAGAGGGATTTAACCCAGTTCTTGACGACGTACAACAAAAAAAATGTCCACCGATACAAAAAGTAGTCTATCAAGTTACAATAAATGATAAAGGATATTCACAAGGGGTGGTACGCATACTATCAAGAGTAAAAGGCGTAAAAATATACCCTTTTGTTATAATGCCCATTCATAATGGAACCTGGGGTACCAAAAGGGTAGGCATCGAAAACATTACTTTTTTCGTTGACGAAGAACAAACATTTGAGGACGCAAAAAAAATGCTAAAGCAAGATTCACATATACACTTCGCAGGCAATGGAAAATCTGAAACTGTAGCTGAATCAGAAATAACCACTTTTCACCCTACATTGTTCAACACATTTTTGTCCATGAACCAATCCGATCAGGCGTTATTAGCAAAAGCTATGAGTGAGGGCATTCTGCGAGAAAAAACCCTTTGTGATGAAGAAAATTTCTTTGATTTAATTCGAAGAGGCGGACCATTACTATTTAAATTCGTTGAAATTGTATCCGGCGTTATTACAATGAAAGAACTTTACGACATGATAACGAAATTAAAATTCGCACTACAATAATCTGCGTTTTTCATTTTTTATGTGGTTGTTTTGGGTGTTAAATGTCGTCATAGGGGTAAAAAAGCATAGTTATGGTACAAACTTAAAAGTGAAAATGAATAAATAAGGTAGCTCACAATTACTACATTGTAAACGTAGGTGTCAATTATGGGTGATGCAGCTACATCGAAAACTCTTAAAGTTATAGAAGTTCAATTAGTTCAAAATGTTGCAACTAATGAACCGCTATACCAAGTTGTTTTCGGAGAATTTATACCTAGCATTTCGAATGAGAACGTAAAAGATATGAAAGTAATAGACATGCCAAATATTGTATTGATGATCCACACAAAAACTGTTGACAAAATTCTATATAATATAGGCTCAGAATGGATATACACAGTAACAGAAACAGGCTCAATAACTTTAGTTGAAAAACAATGAGTCAACTTATTTCAAACAGCTCTCCGAGTGTATACCATTATGATTGTGTTGCAAAACTAATCATCAATTACCCCATAGTTAGTGATTATAATAAGAGTTCACTGTTAGAAAGTAATGAACAATTAACGCCATTTGTAACTGATTACTTAACGTCTGAATCTAAAATTAAAACAGTACCTATATTTGATGAAATCACAATAGCGAAAATTGAGAAAGCAAAAAACTGTCAATTACCAAATAAAGAATACGTGCAATTATTTGAAGCTGTTGCAAAAGTTTCAATCCGAATACACAAACCTGAGCCCGATCAATATGTTGCCATACGATTAACAAATAGTGAAATTGTAGCAAAAGCCAAAAGCAAATGTGAACTTGTGAAAACTGTTCGAAGAATGGCAGTTTTAGACGAGTCTAAACAGCCGCAGCTATTTATATGGAAAGTTAACAAAGAATAGGTTCAGGTTGAAAGTTTGACGCATCGTACAGAAATAATAGTAGACAAAAAATGTATGTGGAAACCAAATCTATTGTACAGGTTACAGGGTGTATAAATAATCCCCCTGGTAAACCGTATTTAGTTGGTGCTGTAGGCTAATTGGTTAATTTTTTGGTGTGTTTTTTGTGTTTTTGGGGTGTTGGGGTTGGTTTGGTGGGTGTTTTTGGTTTGTAGGTGTGTTTTTGTTTTTTGGGGTGGGTTTGGTGTGTTGTTTTGTTTTTTATTGAAAATTTGGTTTTAGATGTTATATTTTTTTGTTTTTGTGTCGTTTGAGTTTGGGATGTTGTGTGTTTGGATAAATTTGTAAGAAAGCTAAGTTGGGTGTGGTGGAAAGTGTGTGAAATTGTGTGTTTATGTATTGTGTGGTTTGTGGTATTTGGTTGTGGAGTGGATGTTGTTGAAATGGGAAACTGTTTTAAGGTGGAATGCAAATATATTGGTGTTTGGCGATGGATTGTGAGGTTATAGGTGGTCTGTTATGATGCTTGTTCGATCTGATGTTGCATTGTTTTACAAGTTGTGGTGTGCTTTGGTTTGGTCTGTTAATCAGAAGCATAAAATTGTGCCTGTGTTTAAGAAGCCTGTTTATGGTGAGCGTATTTGTGAAGAGCCGTTTATTGTTATTCGTTCGAAATTGTGGGAAAATCCGCATTGGATAGATGATTTTTTGTGTGAAAAAGATTCGGATGTATTGAGTGAAGATGAGTGTGAGATATTAAAGGGTTGGCGTGAGAATTTTATTAAAGGCCAATTTATGGTGGTGAAGCATTTGGAGAAGTATTCTGTTTTTATGACGTGTGAAGGTTCTACAAAGCTTTATGGGGTGTGTGGTATAAGTAATCCTGTCAGAGAAATGGTGTCTCATGATGTTCCGTGTTTAGTTGATGCGGTATTGTTGCCTTTTAAAGGTAAAATTATTTTTGATAGTGTTATTATAAATCATTCTATTTCTTTTGGTAAAAGTATGAGAGATAGTATAAAGGATGAGTATGAAAAAATAAAAGAAACTGTTGGTATAATTGAGGTTATAGGTGTACCGCCTACGCCTGTTAAACAGCAACATGCTACAAAAAAATCTGCGCCTTTACAAGTTGTTTCGTTGTCAGCTGTTGACAAAGGTTCTAACGTGCCAAAATCAATGACTGCGAAATATGTGGAAGTTGCAGAGTTAATTGAAAATTTTTGTGATGAAAAACTAAATGAAGAGTACAAGGAAATATGTTTAAGAGCACTTGCAAAGTTGTGTCGCAAACGCCCTTCACCGCTTATGTCAGGCAAGGTGCGGACATGGGCTTGTGGGATTATTTACGCTATAGGTTCTAGTAATTTTATTTTTGATAAATCTCAGCCTATAAATATGTCTGCAGATGAAATTGCTGAATGGTTCAGCTTGTCAAAAAGTACTGCGGGAAGTAAGGCTGCTGAAGTAAACAAACTTTTGGATTTGTCATACTTTAATGCGGAATTTCAGTTGAAAGGTCTTGTTGCTGAAAATCCTGCAATATGGTATTTAACAGTAAATGGGTTAATTGTTGATATTCGTGCTATGCCGCGTGAATTGCAAGAAGAAGCGTTTCGCAAGGGATTAATTCCATATATTCCAGCGGATAAAAATGATGATGATGTGTAAGGTGGAAAAATTATGGCTGTTGAAAGGATGTTTTTCAGAAAGTAAGTTATTTACGGTGATGGATAGTAGTTGTTAGTCGTTTTATTGTTTTGAGAGTTTTTACTGTGTAACTATGGTTTTTGTGTTTTTGCCGTAACTTTTCAAAGTTACCCCTATGTTAATTAGGTCAAAAACTTTAACAACCATATTTCTTTTAACAAAATACACAAATACACTTACAACAAAAAAGTTATTTAGCCGTAGTTCCCGCTATTTTTTCTAGGTACAAATTAATCTTGCTTACGCAAAATAGAAACAGGACACACCATACCAAACAACTTGTAACAATCATTAACCCTCTTAACCGCCTCCTGAGTAATAATACGACTCTCATACACCTTACACTTCAAATTACGCAAAACCAAAAACAAAGACAAAGGCGACACACCAGACCCACGCAAAACATTCTGCAACAACTTAAACACCACCGTCACCACAAACACCAAAAACA
>WRNB01000111.1 GCA_009776805.1 Candidatus Bathycorpusculum grumuli
TTTTGGATTTTGGATTTTGGATTTTGGATTTTGGATTTTGGATTTTGGATTTTGGATTTTGGATTTTGGATTTTGGATTTTGGATTTTGGATTTTGGATTTAAATGTGTTTTGTTGATGCTTTCGTATACAGACTGATAAAATGTTGCTACTGTAAAAACAGTTTAATGATCTACATGTTTTCAAAGAGTCTACATGTTTTCAAAGAGTCTACATGTTTTCAAAGAGTCTACATGTTTTCAAAGAGTCTACATGTTTTCAAACAACTTTTGTTTGCTTTGAAGTATTCTTATGGCTCGTTTAAAATCCAACTGAGAATTAATACTAAAAAATGACTGTAACTCTGGATCAAAATTTTCAATAACTGACATTGAAACATACCGCACACCTCTGAGTCGCTCAACCAACATATGTAGAGTGTTTACACCATCCACCATAGTTTGTTTGATGACCTCTAAAACAATTTTTGTTTGGTACACTGCACATAAGGGCTCGATTCCATTATCTGGGCTTCGTGAAACAACAGCTGTTTTACCTATAGCTAAATCTAACAAAAACACAGCTAATTTTTCACTAACAAACGGGGAATTGTACTGTAACAATAGTGTATATTTACTTTGAGCGGTTTCAAAACCTGCTATAACACCACTTAAAGAATTATAGGTTGACTGACTATCAATTACAAATTTAGTTTTTTTAGGCAAAAATTTAGCATACTTGTCTGCACGTTCTTGGGTGTTTGTTACAATTATCACCTCATCAACTATAGGGTTGATAATGTCAAAAACATGTCTAATCAAAACTTTGTTACACAACATCATTGTACCTTTGTCATCAGGAAAATCTTTAGAGTTTTCGCAAGCAAGTATAACTGCTGAAGTATCGGTCAATATTTCTCGCCAGTAGATATAGTATTAATCTGCGGCATTAAGTTTGTGTTGTAAATACTGTTTTCATGAAGTGCTACATATTTTCGATTGATGTAGCCATTTTAGTTAATATGTTTGTAAATTGATGATTAGGTTTGTCTTGTGGAAAGAGGTATTGACCTTTAGCTTGTGTGACTTCACAGAAACATGGTATAACACATAGTAAAGGCACTTTATATTCCTCCTTGACTTTTTGGGCTAATTCTTCAGTTCCATATTTTGCAGGATCGATAACTTTGTTTAATACTAATCCCGTTTTATTTTCAAACATAACGTCGTAAAAATCGTTTAGCATACGCTTAGTTCCGTTTACGTCTGAACAATCACCTGTCGTTGTTACAACAATAAAGTCAGCGGCCGCAATGGCATTCATAGATGAGAATTGTAAGCCAGGGCTTGTGTCAAAAATTATATAGTCAAAATTTTGTTCTTTAATAAGACTTTTTTTAAGAGTCATTAAACGTTTAAGAGCATGCATTTCCCAGTTGCTATTTCTTGTTGTCATGTATCTCATACTTTCGGTTGAAGGGTCTGCAGGACCTGCATAGAATTTACCTGCATTAGGTATTCTTGGACTTATATCAACTAGAACTTGGTTTATTTCACACTTGTAGTCTAAGTAATCATTTAGCCATGTTTTACCTTCTTTTTCACATTGTAGTATTGCAAAAAGACTAGGTGCCCTAAAGTCCAAGTCAAAGAGAGCGACTTTCTTACCTTGCCTAACAAATGTTGCAGCTAAATTTACGGATATACTAGTTTTTCCCGTTCCACCTTTATATGAGTGTACAGCTATAATTTTGCTCATAAGTTTTATCAACCTTATTCCATAGCGACATAAAAATAGGCTTTCCTACCTTTTCGCTGTTTTTTAACATATCCCATTGTTACTAATTGATTTAGGTAAGAGCTTTCTACTGCTCTGGCACGGTTTGTTTGTTCAGCTACTTGTTCTGCAGTTGCTCGACCATTTCTACAGATAGTTATTGCTGTTTTTCGTAAATGATCTGGCATATTAAGTAGTGTCATAACATCCATTGTTGGTGTATCTGAAGGTACTGTACCTCTGCAACCTGCCTTTTGAACATCAATAAGTACATCCAATTTCTCTTTGAGCGAATCTAAACTTTCTTTTATTTGCTCTAGCACAGCGAGCGGCTTTTTCCCCATCACGATATCTTCTTTGCTCAACATAACACCGAGCCATTTGTTCTTCACATATACAGTTCACTCTTAATATTAAAGGCTTTTGAAAAAATATGTACCAAATTCGATAATCACTATTCTTCAACAGGCGGTTTAACAATTATTTTGTTGCTAAGAGTTTTTGTCCAAAGTTGAAATTTTTCTGATGGAGGAAACCTTTTGTATAAATTCTTACGGTTAGCCTCCAAAAAACGGTTTTCTATACCAATAAACTCTGCAGATGTCAAAAGTTCATGTCCTGCGCAGTCTGCACATATTTTAACTGGATCAAGTTTTTGTTTAAAACATTCATCACGCAATGTATGATGTTCTAATATTGTTAAAGGTACAACTTTAACAATGTCTTTAAGATTATTTACGGCATTTTGTATTGAGGCATCATTTATTCTAAAACCAGCAAGATAAAATGGTGGACCACCAAGCATAAGTACTGTTGGTTGCGTTTTCAAAATTATTTGTTGTGTATGATTTGATATAGGTCCTTGAACATCAGGTGCAAACATGAACCGTTCATTTTCATATTCTATTGTAACCATTATAACCTGACCTATAGCTGAGTTGTCTTCACCGTGAGGAACAGGTTTAGAGAAAAATAATCGAGTATTTCCATATGTAACCGTTTTATTATCTGCTTGATGCAGAGTTTTTACATAATTTGCGCTTGTTTTCAAAAATACTTTAGCCCGTTCCTGTTGGCTACTGTTAATATTTTCTTTTGGGTTTTTAACGAAAATGGTTTTATCTTGATATATTTGGCGAGCTGTTTCTGCGTAGGTGGTCCAATTTACTATCCAATCTTCAAATGTCGGTGTGTGGTGATCATAATGGTAGTGACTAATAGTTATGATTTGAGTTTTGTCAGCAACTTTTGCGATTTTTTCTCTAAGTGTTTTGATAGTTTTGAATTCGATGGGATGAGGTGGTAGGTTGTATCGCCATGGACAAAGAGAGATGCCGGCATCTAAAATTATGGAAATGTCTGGAGTTTTGATATGTGTGCACATTGATCGAACCCCAAAACTTTCAGCAGCTAATGGTGTAATATTTATTTGCTTGAGGATGTTTGTTTGGCGATTCATAATGTTTTTCCTTGGATGAAATGTTTGTAGCGGTTAATAATTGTAATGGGTTGATAAACTCAACTTTTGTTTGGGTTGTTTGGGTTGTTTGGGTTGTTTGGGTTGTTTGGGTTGTTTGGGTTGTTTGGGTTGTTTGGGTTGTTTGGGTTGTTTGGGTTGTTTGGGTTGTTGTTGAAATTTTTGTAAAAACTTTTTATATGTTAATTTTTCATAAATTAAAGTAGGAGCATCTTGAAGAGCCATGAAATTGTTTGATGAAAATCTTGATTCTTTAAATGCTGAAAGGTGTTGTTGTAAAGGTGAAAATTACTTTAAGTAAAGCTGATCAATTACTAAATGATATTGCAGATATTGCATTAGTAGAATTCCTTCCAATTATTGGTCCAGCCAGAGGAAAAATTCTATGTGAGGAAATAAAGAAAGCACAGCCTAAACGTATTCTTGAAATAGGTACTTTTATTGGTTATTCAACGATTTTGATGGGTCGTGAATTAGGTAAAGATGCACAAATTGTAACTATAGAGGAACATCTAGTAGAAGCAGAAGTAGCTATGACTAATATTTGTCAGTCTGAATTAACTGTTAATGTTCAAGTACTTACTGGAGATGCTATTGAAATAATTCCAACATTAACTGATTGTTTTGATTTTGTTTTCCTTGATGGTGCTAAAGAAGAATATTTTCATTATCTTGAGCTTGTGGAAAATAAACTTGAAAAAAACACAGTAATTATAGCCGATAATGCAGGTAAATTTGCAACCGAAATGACAGATTACATAAAGTACGTTCGTACATCAGGCAAATATCAAAGTCGATATGTTGGAATAGCTGATGATGGCATAGAAATCAGTATTAAACTCTGATGATTTTTATAGTTATAAGGGAAGTCTGCGAAAAGGCAATATAACCTACACCACTCTTGCCAAAGGTGAAACTATAAACTCTGAAAATATAATCAAAAACTGCAAGGCACAGGTTCAGCCGAGCGATATTATGAGGGTCCTATAAAATGTCACTTGAAAAATCAGAACAAAAACTATTCGAAGAAATCTCAGCATTAATTGACCAAACAAAACACAATATCAGCAAAAGTATGGATATGGCAACAGTTAGTCTGTTTTGGCATATAGGAAAAATGACCAATACACATATTTTGAAAAACAAACGTGCAGACTATGGCAAACAAATTGTCGCTTCATTGGCACAACAATTAGAAGAAAAATACGGCCGAACATTTAACGAAAAAAACTTCCGCAGAATGTTGCAATTCTCCGAACAATTTGATGATAGTCAAATTGTCGTTTTGCTGAAACGACAATTCAGTTGGACGCACATGCTTGCGTTATTACCCCTCAAAAATATGGATGCACAATTTTATTACGCCGATAGAGTTACGCAAACTGGGGCAAATGTGAAATCTTTGCGTGAGATGATTAAGCGTAAAGAATTTGAGCGTGCAGATATTGCCAATTCCCAGCTTCCTGATGAAGAAATAATACCGTTTAACACGTTTAAAGATCCGTATCTGCTTGACATGTTTGGTCTTTCAGACAAATTCTTAGAGAAAGACCTTGAAAGCGCGATTTTGAACGATTTAGAAAACTTTATTTTAGAATTTGGCAAAGACTTTACCTTTGTTAAAAGGCAAAAACGCATGATTTTAGACGACAAGGATTTTTATCTCGATTTACTATTTTACAACCGAGAACTAAAACGATTAGTCGCTGTTGAATTAAAAATTGGCGAGTTTCTTCCAGAACATAAGGGACAAATGGAGTTATATTTGAAGTGGCTTGATCGATATGAACGCAAAGAGGGGGAAAATTCACCTATTGGGCTGATTTTATGCACACAGATTTATCGTGAACAAATAGAACTTTTGGAAATGCACAAAAATGGCATTATGGTCGCTGAATATCTAACAAGTCTACCCCCGAAAGAAGAGTTTGAGAAGAAAATCCACTTGTTAGTTGAAGAAGCAAAAGAACGGGTGGAACGAAGAATGCTTTTAGAAAATAATGGCGATATGAAACGATTAACTGATGGCAAATCTGACAGCGAATAAACGAAAATTTTTGGTGCTGTTCAAACACAGGTTAAAATTATGTTGCACACAACAACATAACTGACCATTGTTGGTTTATCAGCTCTATTTCGTAAAAATGGTGTTCATCAACATTTTTAATTCGCGCAAAAACTTGGTAATGGGTCCAGCTTAATTTAAAGGGCAATTCGTCAATCATTGATTAACGATTTAAGGATAGTTTTTGTAAATTGAATTCGTCAACGGTGATTAACGATTTACAACATTAGTTTTAGCTTAGTGGAATTTAATTGTTGAATTGAAGAGGCATAGGTTTTGTAAAATTGTCTTGCGTATTTTAAGTTTGTAGCTGAAAAGCCTTTGCCAAATCAACCAGTTAAATATGTGGATAATTTTCTTAACAAGTTGCTGCCATATTCTGAATGCTCTTTGCCCTTCTGTTCTTGTTCGACAATCATGTTGCGGCGGTGTCTTACAAGACGTTGGTCATAGTCGTGAATTGGCTCTGGTGCTCTGGCCGCGATTTGAGTGTTTGGAGAAAGTTGTTTGTATAATGATAGGTTGTATGGTGTTCTTGATTTGGGTATTGCTGATGTTGGTAGGTTGTGGTTTTGAGATGAGGGTTGGGTATAGTGTCTAGACAGTTTGGATGGTGAAGTATTGTGTCATAAATTAACTCGAATAAGTCTTTGTTATTTTACCTGTTTAGTCAAACCTTGTGGTTATCGACTATGAAAAATCACTATTATATTGCAGGCTATTTTTGTGCATTTCCTTACCTGTCGTTTAGTTACTACTCAGCGGGTAGTTTTAGGTCACATATTTAGTTCACAAATTTTTAAGACACAAACAACCAGCACACAATTCTCATCAAAACATTTGACAAACAACAAACACCAACCACTACATAACATCTAAAACAACAACCCACAACAAACTTATCCAATCAAACACAAACACAAACAAAAAGATTTAAATACTACAATCCACACTACAAATGTAGAATGTTAAACCAAAACAAGGAACTAATGCTAAAAAATAAGCAAACAAAAACAAAAAACAAAGCATTAACCCTTGAAAACAACCAAC
>WRNB01000112.1 GCA_009776805.1 Candidatus Bathycorpusculum grumuli
GTTGTGTTGATTGATGGTTATTCTTTTGATTCTGGTGATTCTCGTAATGTTGTTAGTGGTGTTGTTGTTGGTGATGGTAGTTTGGTGTTGGAGCTTTACTATATACAAAATACAGTTTTTGAGTTTATAGTAGAGTATGATGGTAATGGGTCTACAGATGGGGTTGTGCCTATAGATCTTAACAACCCGTATATTGGTGGTAGTTCTGTTACGGTGCTTGGACAAGGTGATTTAATTAAGGAAGATTATGTTTTTCTTGGTTGGTCAACTGAGTCTACTGTAGAGGTTGCAGAATATGTAGAAGGTGATAGTTTTACTATCCAAAGTAATACTGTATTATTTGCGATATGGTTTTTGGATGAAGTTCCTCCACTTGAACTGTTTGAGGTGCGGTTTTTGGATTGGGATGGTATTGTGTTGAAAAATGAACAGGTGGCTTATGGTGATGATGCTACACCTCCTGAAGACCCAATTCGTGATGGTTATACTTTTACTGGTTGGAGCGGCAGTTATACCAATATAATTTCCGACATTGATGTTACCGCACAATACACGTTAATACATCAGGAACCGACGACTTATGCTGTAATTTATGATGCGGCTGGTGGTTCTGGTGCTCCAACTGGTGGTCAATATGATCCTGGTGTAACAGTAACAGTGGCTTCTGGTGTACCTACACGGTCTGGTTATACGTTTGCGGGTTGGCTTTATAACGGGGTTACTTACAATGCTGGTCAAACATTTACAATGCCTGAAACAGATGTAACTCTAGTAGCACAATGGACACAAAACAGTAACAGTGGCGGTAGCACTTCGCCTTCGCCAAAACTTTCAACAAAGGTTGCTTCTCCTACACCCAGTCCATCTGAAAGTGATTTTTCCCTTCCAAGTGAGACTCCTTCTATTATACCTCCTCCAGTCTTAATTTTGCAAACATGGGCTCTTGTCAACTTAATTCTAAGTGTTGCTGGTATTGTATTTGCTGTCTTGATTTTGATTGTTGTTTTGGTAATGCGAAAAAAGAAAAATGAACAAAATAACAAGCCTGCTGCAAAGAACCAGTCTGATACAAAATATGTTTCGCAATACAGTGCTATATGGTTGTGTGTAACAATTGTTTTGGGCATTTTGGGTATTATTGTGTTCCTTTTAACTGAGGACATGAATCTCACAATGGCACTAGTGGATAATTGGTCTATTGTAAATGCTATAATATTTATAGTAGAAATTATTGCAATAGTATTAATATTCAAACGCAAAAAAATTGATACACAAACTGATGGTGTCGATGACGACGATGACGATGATGATACTGAAGGCAATGTTGGTGATGATGATAGTATATCTTTTCCAGAAAGTGTGCTTCCACTTTTCCCTTCGGGTAACTCATAACTGTTTTTTGCAACAAAAACCTGAGAATTGAATAATAATTTTAAAAATAAGAGGTTTAAACCTCTTATACATCTTTAAAATTATTGTTTACTGTACCATTCAGCAAATTTATTAATTGCTTTAGCTCGATGTGACACACAATTTTTCTCTTCTAATGTCATTTCTGCAAATGTTTTCTCACTATGGGATGGTTGAAAAATTGGGTCAAAACCAAAACCTGATTTGCTTTCACATTTACGCTCTGTAGTGATTATTTCACCTTCTGTTTTACCCTCAAAAAGCAGTGAACCTGTTTTTTGACTATAGTATACTATAGCTGAACAAAATGTTGCTTTACGATTCTGTAAATTTTTCATTAATCTTAAAATACCCTTGTTCTGAATTGTCTTATAAACATACGCTGAATATGGACCTGGAAAACCTTCAAGCGCATCAATAAATAGTCCTGCATCTTCAACAATTAACGGCATATGACACTGATTAAACGCGTCTACTGCACTGTATTGTGCAATTTCTCGCACATTGTCACTTTGAATTTCTTTTCCCTTTACACGCAACATACCAACAGCTATCCCCATAGAACTTAGAATGCTTCGTACTTCGTTAAACTTGTGAAAATTACCTGTTATAAACAAAATATTCTTACCCGTAACTACCGCTGCTTTTACATTATTGTTTACGTTCTTCAACATAACGTCCTCGCTTTTCTATTTCACAAATTTTCTCATAAACCTTTTTTGCAAATGTAACACCTACAACTAAACGATAACCTGTAAAAACATCCTTAAAGCAGGATTCCCAAAAAGAAAAATGCGTACTCTGTAGAGCACGTTTTAAAAGATGTAAATCAACACCTTTTGCCTCTATTTCACAGTTTCTTTCACCTAAGCCAAAATCTAGTAGAAAAATTTTGCCTTGAATATCTATTATCATATTTGACGTTGTAAGATCTCCATGAATTAAATTTTCTTTGTGCAGTTTTCCGACTAATTCACCAATTTTTAGACAAATCTCTTTATGTTCTATTTCTGATGTCCTGTTTAAATATTGTTTTATTTGTATGCCTTCTATATATTCCATTATGATTGTTGCCTCAGGCACGTTAACCATATAAATTAATGGTGTTGCAACACCCACAACTTTGGCTTGATGTAACAGTTGAGCTTCATGCATTGTACGATAGTTACGAATTTGTTGGTCAAGAGCTGTTGGTCGATATTTTTTTTGCTCTCGAATTTTTGTTATAGCTTTTCTTCCATACCAATTGGTAAGATAAAGATTCGCTTCAGCACCTTTTCTTAGTAAAACAAACTGTTTTAATTCATCCATGGTACATCTACTCTATCTACTCGCCACCGTAGTTTTACACAACTTTCATCTATTGGAGTAATTATGTTGTGTGTATACGCTAAAACTCCTGTCCATGCAATCATAGCACCATTATCTGTAGCAAACTTTTGAGGGACAACACTAAATACTGCATCATGTTCCTCCGTAATTGTTTTAAGCATTGTTTGTAAACGTTTATTGGCTGCTACTCCACCAGTTAATAAGACTTCTTTTTTTTCAGTGTGTGCTAATGCTCGTTCAGTAACTTCAGTAACCATGGCAAATGCATGTTCTTGAAGACTGTAACATATATCTTCAAGACTAAAATTACATTTTTGAAATTGAGTGGTTGCAGCTGTTAAAAGTCCACTTAGAGATAAATCCATACCTTTCACCACATATGGTAATGTAATGAGGTTTTTGCCTTTAAGTGCAATTTGTTCTATTGCTGCTCCAAGGGGTAAACCTTTTTGGTTTTTCAAGCCTGCTTGTCTTGCAAAAACGTCCAGACAATTGCCAAGTGCAATGTCTAAGGTTTCGCCAAAAACTCGATAACGTTTAGATTCAAATGCAGTAACCATTGTGTTTCCTCCTGAAGTATAAAGTGTCACAGGGTCAATTGCGCCTGTTTTTAGTTTCCCAATTTCGATGTGTGCAATAGAATGATTCACACCGATTAATGGTATTTGTAGATATGTTGCTAAAGCACGAGCTACGGTTGCTCCTGTGCGAAGGCAAGGACCAAGTCCTGGTCCCATGGAAAAAGCGATACATGATAAGTCTTTAGGTTTTATTTGTGCCTCAGTTAATGCTTGACAGAGAACTTTATCTGCTACTTCTGCATGATGACGTGCTGCTTCTCTTGGATGAATTCCACCTTCTATTGGTATGTAACTGTCTACGGTGTTTGTGAGAATCTCCCCGTCAAATTTAGTTATGCCTACACCGAAATCGTCTGCCGTAGATTCTATGCCTAAACAGTATTTGTCATTTGTAAATGATGTTTTCTGCTCATTGACCATGTGAATGTAGGTTCTAAGAGAGATACATATTTTTATCTGAAACAAGTAACCTGTTACATTATCTGGAACTGATCTTAGCATGCCTAAACGTAATGACCTTGAACAAAAAGCACTTCACTATGTGGTGAACACAGGTTATAATGGTGTTCTTCAATCAGATTTGTGGCGAGAATTAGATGCAAGTAGCCGTGAAGGTTCACGTGTTTCAATAAAACTAGAAGAGAAAGGTCTTATTCGTAGAGAAAAAGAATTACAAGATGGTCGATGGACATATCGACTTTTTCCGAAAAGACTCCCAGCATCTATTGAAACTATTGTTGATTGTCCCTGTTTATTATGCCCTGATAATGCAAGATGTGACCCAACAACTGTTATCTCTCCAAAAACATGTCAAAAGTTAACTGACTGGATTTTAGGTTTGAACACTGAAAAACAAGTACCCCTTATATCTGATGTTACAAACGATGTGAGTACCTTAGAGGATGATTCACTTGCCGAAAGCTTGGATACGTGAAAGAAAAAACGAATTGTATTATAAAAAAGCTAAAGCTGAAAATTATCGTAGTCGTTCCACGTATAAGTTGGTTCAAGCTAACGAAAAATATGGTTTCATAAAATTACATGATGTTGTTGTAGATTTGGGTGCTGCGCCAGGTGGTTGGATTCAGGCGGCTAGAAAGATGACTGGACGTCACGGTTTTGTTTTAGGTGTAGACCTAAAGGAAATCGAGCCTTTTCCGCAAGATTATATTCGAACAATTATTGGTGACTTAACCGATCCAAACATTGTAGAACAGATTGTTTCATTTTTGCCACATAAAGCTGATACAGTAATTTCTGATGCTGCACCAAATATTACTGGAGTTTGGGAAGTTGATCATGCTAGACAAATTGATTTAGCAACTAAAGCATTAGACATTACTTTACAAATTTTGCGTTTGGGTGGTAACTTTTTTGTAAAACTTTTTCAAGGTGATTTAATGGATGAGTTTGTTCAAACTGTTAAAGATAATTTTGTAGAGGTTAAATTTGTTAAACCAGCTGCTAGTCGTGCTAAAAGTTCTGAAATGTATCTTTTAGCGTTGGGACTAAAGAATTAACTTTGATATTTTTGTTTCTTTATTTCTGTTTTGTTTGTGTTTAAGTAGGTGATTTTGTTTGTAGTCAATTGACAGTTTTTTATGTCGATAAACATTAACTTTTGAGAAATTATTGGAAATTTTTTCTAAAACACTAACAAGTAAATGTATAATGTACCTGTGATTTTAGTTTATTAATTTGTGTTGTGTTTTTTTGTGGTGTCTATTTTGTTTTTTGTAGTTTGATTGGCACTCCAGTTTTTGTGTATTTGATGTATGGTGAAATTTAAGTTTAGACGAAATGTTTAATTTATTTGTGTATTAGTTAAGGTTAATTATTAAAGGATGGATATGTTGTGTTGGGTCATGCTTTGCCTTTTTGGCGAAACTCTTCAGTTAAGAAAAAAAGGTTGTATGCTTTTCTTTTTGTTTTTGTTTTGTCTATTGTGGTAACGTTTGCTGGGACTTTGGTGCCGTTAACTGATGAAGAGGCTAATTTGTTATCTGATAAAGTTAATCAGACGTTATCTGAAAATGGTACTCTTGCTTCTTTATCAGTTGCAATTTTTGTTAATAATTTTAGTATTTGTTTGCTTATGTTTATTCCTGTTGTTGGTGCAGCGTTTGGAGTGTTTGTGTTGTTTTCAACAGGTATGAGTATTAGTGCGCTTTCGATGGTGCAGGGTATATCGCCAATATTTGCTTTATTAGCGTTAATGCTTACGCCTATCTTTTGGATTGAATTTGTTGCGTATTCTTGGGGTATGTCTGAAAGTATTTGGTTGTTTCGACGTTTATCTCAGAAACGTTGGTGGCACATAGCATGGACTATAATGTTTATTGGTGTAACTGCTGCATTACTTGCAATAGGTGCTGTAGTAGAAGCATGGCTTATACTACTCTAACCCAAATGAATTACACCAAAACAAACATTTTTCTACACACTATATGTAGGATTCTCTTCGCAAGATACTAATCGCAAATCTAACGTCACGCCAAACAGGTGAAAATTTTTCCACAACCAAACATCAATCAATAAACAAACAAAAACTGTCCTATTTTTGAAAAAAACTGGTAACTATTCAGCCGTGTGAAGACTTTTGAAACAAAGAAGTCACCGACCCATCAACAATACCAACAATAGTAGCAAAAACAGACCTCTCCTGCTTAACAG
>WRNB01000113.1 GCA_009776805.1 Candidatus Bathycorpusculum grumuli
TTTAAAAAGTTTGTGTAGTTTTGTGAGTAGGTATGGAAAAGTAACATTAAAAAACAGATAAAACATAGTGTATAAAAAAGGTTAAAAAGTCAGGTAATTAGTAAGTTTAGAATTGTTTTTTCATAATTGTTTGAACGGTTATAATTGTTTGGTAGTGAGAAGCGTGTTGGTGTGTGGTGTATTGAGGTATGTATAAAGTGTATCCTTTGATTTGTTTGCCTGATGGTGTTGTTGGTGAGGGTTTGAGGGTGGTGCTTAAAATGTTTAAGGCGTATGGTAAAGACTTTATTTGGTTAGTGTGAGAATCAAAAATGTAACCACTCACGCATTAAAACCATTAAACACTCTAATAATCATTATTATTACAAAATATTGTTTACATTTTTTTTCCATTTGCTAACTATTGGTTTTAATTTGTAACCGTTGAATCAATCCATTAATAGCATTGTTTAACTGTGCACACGCTTTTTTCCGTGCTTCAATAGATACATCTACTTCCCGTTGCTCAATCTCATTACGCAACACTACTGATCTAGCAGCCAACTCTTGCTTTCTAACAACATACAATTCATGTAATTTTTCCTGCTCCAACTTAAAATCCTGCAACGATACATCCAACTCTTTTTTAACCAACACCAATCTTTGACGTGCAAATTCAAGCTTTTTCGCCGCCACTTTTTTAGCACCAAACTGAAAAACACCAAACTTTAACTCTTCCTGACTAACAATATCCTCCTCCAACACTTTAACCTGACTAGATAACTGTTGAATAACCGAACTACGCCTACCACTTAACAATTGACTCTTCTCCCCATAATCCGCTTCCACAACCCCAACTTCACGATTAACATCATACAAAGCCTTTTCAGCCTCAGACAAACTATACTCCTGCACACGAAAATCAGCCAACGCCCCCTGAATCTCTAAAAACACTTGAGCACACTCTAAAGTAAAAACATCATCCACATGTACCTCTGAAAACGCTTCAAACTCTGATATAACTTGCCGCAAATTAACAAACCAATCATCATAATACTGACTAAAAGGCGAAAGCGCAAAAACCTGACTCCCAAGACGCTCAACACTCCCAATAGTCTTATCTATAACACTCTGCAAAGTAACCTCTGCTGATTCTTCCCGCAAATACCTAGCACTAGCTTTAGGTTTACCCGCTTTAGCCTTCTTATGACTAGAACTTTTCTGAATTTTAGCCTTTGAATTATAACGCGAACCAGATCTCGAACTACCACTCATACACAAACTGAACCTACAACAACTATTTAAACAATAACCAACCCTAACAAACCTAAACCCAAACACGCAACACACCAAAACCTCTAATATTCAATGCTTAATATATAAACAACACAAAAATTCTTAATAAAAAGAATTCAACCATACATAACACTACAAACTAACAAAAAAGGCACGTATGACTATGGAAAAAATATCGCTCGGAAAAAACGGCATGATGTTCCCCATGTCGCTAGGCATCATCGGAGTAAATGTAACAACCAATCAACCAAACTTTACAACCGTGAGTTCCATAGCAACCGCAAGCCTCGATCCACCTTTGATATCTTTTAGTTTAAACAAAGTACGTTTCTCAAACAAATATATTATAGAAAAAAAAGTCTTCAGCCTAAATTTTCCGGCATCAAACATAATTAATAAAGTCGATTATTGTGGACTAGTATCAGGTGAAAACGTTGATAAATCGAACCTTTTCCAAACATTTTATGGCACTCTACCAGATGCACCTATGATAAAAGAGTGTCCATTATGTATAGAATGCAAATTAGTCGCTGTCATTGAATTGCCTAAAAACGAACTTTTTATAGGCCAAATCATAAACGCTTATAGCGAACAAAAGTACCTAATAAATGGTAAACTCGACACAACAAAACTAAATTTATGTACACTAAATTTTGCAGATTCAAGCTATCGCGCGCCAGGAGCAATAGTTGGAAAAGCGTTTTGCGATGGAACAAAACTTGCTCCACTCACATAAACGAAATTTTTGAAACATTTTTTGCAGTATCGAAAATTTTGAACTCTGTTTTTTAGACTGTTGGGTGTTTTTTCTAGTTTTGTTTATTTGTTTGTTGAGTTTGGTGGTGTATTGTGTTTGTTGTTGTAGTAGTGTATGCAAACCTTTGTAGTTATCTATAGATAACTTGTGTGTTGGTGTTTAAATGACAAGAAAAATCGAAATTAACCAACAATCTATGATTGATAGATAATGAGATTGAAGGTTTTTTGGAGCGTACAGTACTCCTACTGTACTTCTGCTAAAGCAAATGTTCCTAAACGTTATCTTGAAAGAAGAGTCTACGTTATAATAAATAGAAAGAGAAAACAAGTAAAAAATAACCCTCAAACCTCAAAGAACTAAACACATACTAATTAACTAGAAAACAGAAAATAAAACCATAGCAAGTCTATTCATCATGAAATATCCAAAATTAAGTGAATGATGGGTTCTGCTGAAAAAACAAAAATTCTTAATCAAACCAATGAACAAACTGGCATAAACGGGTCTTTAAACATCAGGCTTTTTCGGCTAATAAACCACCTCAAATAAAATACTTCATAACACAACAAACCATGATTTACTACTACACTAAAAACTTGACACTATATTGATAGTTTATTCAAGTTTTCTATTTTGATATAATTATTACATGAGTGTTTGGTTGCATTTGCAGCCTTTTTCTGCTCCCCTAATTAAAAAGTTTCGCCAATCTCCAAAAAGAAAAAAATGCAAACTATAACTATGACACAAGTTAACCGAACCTAAAACCATAACTCTGAAAACTGAATACAGCACTATACAGTAGTCTTTTCTCAAAATCATACAAAGTTTAACACACTATAACTTTGTATTTCTCCTGTATCTGCCCAAATACAAATGTAATAGCCGCAAACCCCATATTGTTCACTAAATGGTTCTCCTGTCTCTTTTTCCATAACTTCAAAATTTACAATAATATCCCAACATGGCCGAGCATCAAAATAACAATTACTACTTAGAGTTGTTGGAGTACGATTGTTTTCTTGAGCATACACTTGAGCAAGAGGTAATGCAATTTCAATGGCTTTATCAAGCGTAATTTTAACATTTTCTTCACTACTACCATCTGGTACTTGTGTGTCTATTCCAATTTGCATAAAGCCCTGATGATAGATCTTACCAGTATCGGCCCATACTGCAACTTCATAACCCACCCTTTCGATTTTGGAGTGCGTATATTCCATAATCTTAAACTCAACCTCTACAAACCAATACGAGTTAGTAGCTTCTATAAAAGTTGCTTTTGTGGCAGTTATGGCGAAATTGTTTTCTTGAGCGTATGTTTGAGCGAGAGGTAATGCGATTTCAATGGCTTGATTTTCTGTAGAAACAGGACTAATTGGCTGCGTATTTGAGTCTTGACTGTTGCCCATAGTTGAACCAACAACTATGCAGACCGCAATGACAAGGACAACGAAAATCAACATAGCGGTGATAAAGATTTTCTTACCATTTACGCTCATTTTTTTCACTAATCCTAATATTGGGTTGGATACGTTTAAATCTACTGTTTAGTACGCATCATTATTAGTCTAAAAGCACTTGTTATATATGATTCGAGCATCTGTTCATGACGATATCACCATAACCATTTGCTCTTTACAATTTTTCCGTTTTTCTATTTTAATTCGAGGCTTCTTTGATAACTAAAATTTTTCTCGGTCTCACTTATATTTGATGTTTGTTTTTATTGTTGTTTTGATGTTTTTATTGGTGTTGTTGTGTGGTTTTTGTGTTTTTGTACATTTGATTTGTCCATTTGGTGTTGTTTTTTGTTGGGGTTTTTAGGTGTTTTAAGGAAGGTGTAGTGGAAAAGTATAATGTCACGTTAAGTTTTTGTTTATACCCTGAACCATTCTTTATTGATCTCCTTAGCAGATAGTCGGTAAAGTATGGTTTAAATTAATGTTAACGGTTCAAAACACTTTCGGAACTATTGTTTTTGTGTTAAACTTTATAAGGCATAAACAACAATATGTGTTTCATTAAACGATGTTATGGACTGTTAGTGTACGCGCTTGTTATGACAAAAAATAAGCAGTACGTGAGTATGGAAACAAATAGGGAGGCTTGCAAAAAATGCCAACAGAAAAATGTTACAGATTACTAAACGATAAAGGAATAAAAAAAGTTTTAATAGGCTTCATATTTTTGCTTTGTGTAGTCGTTATCGCTACTGCAGCACTCGTCAATTACTTCGCGATATCGAATGTAGCGCAAGTCATATTAACTGGTATAAGTGGTTTCTCTTGTTTTATGGCATTAATTGTTGTCAATGAAAAAACAGACATGTTCTTAAGCCAAACTTATAAAGATAATAAAAAAAAATATCTTACATTAAAAAATCAACTTAAAAAGAAAATAAACTGATTATTTAGATTTTTAGGTAAGCAACATGATGGATCTTTTAACAGACATTGCAAACGTAAAAGCACAAAAAGCAATAGCCATGAGAAACACTTATTTATCGATTATTACCATAGTTGGAACTGCTTTCCTTACTGTGCTTATGCCACTTATGTTAACTGCCCTAACAAATGGAGATTTATTTATGTTAGAGGGTTTAAGTGTTTTAACTATTATGTATATTGGGTTAGGTGGTTTTATGATAACACGTATAGCTCCGAAATATGAGGAATACTCAGGAGATTATCTTATGTTTTTTTCAGTCAAATATTTTGAAAAAAAGCTCGAAACATGTCCAGACGTATTCAAAAAAGATGTTTCATCAATAGTTAGAATCGCAGAAGAGATCGCAGAAATAATCGATTACCCGATAGAGGAAGAATATAGAATATATGCAGAATTAATGCACTATTATAACTTACAAGAAGAAACACAATGCTAACTACATCTAATACGTCAGGATATTTTACCATACTTTTGGAAAATTCATGACTAAAAACGTTGACAACTGTGTAACTGTGATAAACTATTTGTTCGTATTGTAACCCTTGTGTGCGTTGTCTGCACGGCGAATATGTCAATAATGTTATTGCGCCACACGACTTTATTCAGTAGATTACTGACATTTGTACACGGTAATTTACGTAACCGTTTATGGATATTTCATGGATAAAATGTGCACAAACTGTACAGTGACACATGGTAAGTACTGTGAACACTGTTGTTTCATGAAAAATCCATATATTAGACACTTTTTTACTTCCTGAATTCCATGCCATTTAGTCAGTATCGACCACACGAATAACAAATAACTAAAATAATGCTAAAAACTAGTGTAAACAGTGTTTGCGTCAAAATGCGTGCGATACGCGTAAAAATCGCGAAAAGTTACGCCTATTCGCGTTGTACATGTGACTATAATAGCGGAAACTGTTCACACAGAAAAACACGTAAGCTGTCCAAAAAGAGTAAAAGTTAGAAAGCTAACTTGAAAAACTTTGTTTGATCAGACAGGTTAGTTTTCGATTGGTATTTAGTTAGCAATGTCATCAGGTTATCTTTTGAGCTTTAAAAAAACCATACGTCCATAATAATTGCACACGTTTTGCAGGTCATTTTTCCACAATGAACTATGTTATTGTGTGTCTGTAAAAATAGTGTGTTTATAGGGTTTTTGTAACCAAAGTATTTGTTATGTTGTCGCAAAGAAAGTTATGTTGTAATGTTTGTGCGCAGGTTATGGTCATATGGTTTAAAAAATGTAGACATTTCTAAAAAATTGTTTTCCAAATGTCTATTGATGTATTTCATTACCCCAACTCCTTGTATGCAAATATAAAGTATACTTTATTTTAGCATAAATACTTTGCCCTGTAAGCAGTAGTTCCGAAAGTGTTTTGAACCGTTAACATTAACTTGAACCATGCCTTATTGACTATCTGTTAAGGAGAGCAATAAAGATGGTCCAAGGCATAAACA
>WRNB01000114.1 GCA_009776805.1 Candidatus Bathycorpusculum grumuli
TAGAATATGTTTTGGGGGTGTGATGCATTTTTTGTTTGTTTTTGTATTGTTTTTAATGGTGTTTTGGAACTTTGCGATTTTACAAGGGTAGGGTTTATATTTTACCACTGCACTATAGGTACACAGTGATAAAGTATGTCATGGAAAAATCAATATTTAGAAATCAAGGAAGGATCTTTAGCAAATAAAAAAAGTAATATTGCGAAAACAGGTTTAACATATACGTTGAAAGATCAAGAACCTAAAAAATCCGGTAAGTTCGAAAACAGTTTAGTAGCTACGATCATAGCTCCTGATCAGAAAGAGATAGATGTGTACGTTACACCTATAGATGTTCGCAATATGCTACAGTTCAGTAAATTTGTTTTCATAACCGAAATTGAGCGCGGGCAAGTTGTTACTCACGTAAAAAAAGCTTAGTATTTTTAACAGGTGTGACCTGGTGAGTACCACCACTTTTTTTATTTTAATACTGCTTTGGTTTCTTGGTGTGCTTTGGTTTGTATTAAAAGATTATGATTAGAATGTGGGTAAGACTGGATGTTACCCACACCCTCAACTTTTTGTCTATAGCTGTGCTCTAATGTTGAATTAGGGTATTACATGTAAACGTCATAGTTGGTTATAAATTCACTGGTTGCTTTAACTCTGGTTTTATTTGCTTCTATTTTTATAGGTTTATTTTCTGGTTGTATTAAAGAAAAAATTAGTTTAGATCCGATATAACCAGTTATACCGTAAATTTTACGGTTTATTACTTGATAATCTAAACGTGTACATTTTACCACACCGTAAGCTACATTATTTATGTAAAGATTTAACACATAAATGTAAAGTTTACGCATTTACACCGCACCTGTTATACCAGCTTTAGCTTTACCATAACTTACGTTTGCACCAGTTGAAGTTTTGCCGGCTGATCTACCTTCAGCTGATATGCTGTGTTTACCTGATTTAGCGGTTAAGTTTACACCTAACAATAGTAAAACTGCTATTCCACCTGCTGCTACGATACCTACAGCTACAATAGGAATTGCAATAGGATTATTATCGAGTATTTCACCGGCCTTTTTAAAAACGTTATTTATTTGATCGCCTAATTGACCGACTGCGCAGCTCCAGATTTTAACGCTGGTCGTATTATTTGCCATGCTTGCCATGCACTTGTTAAAAACATTACAGCAGCTGCTACAACAATAGCGACAACAGCAATAACAATAATGTAAATTGCAATCGCAGGCAATACAAATGGTGAAAAAGTCATATCATGTGTTAATGGTGTAGTGTTTTTTGTGTTACATGTTAAATTTAGGTTTTCCTGATCTGTGATAAATGTTGCATAATGATTTTTCCAACTATAACTTTTCTGTGCTGTTACTGGGTTTTTATTTGTAACCAAAAATTCATAACGATAATTTAATAGTTGATAGGTAACACCGGCCGGTAGTAAAACAGGTGGTTGAATGACACCATCCCACGACACCCTAACCCATTCAATAACCATACCTGGAAATTGTGATGCAACGTGATTTTTTACACGGACAGGATCTCCACTCTGAAGCTGCTCTAACGCCGCTACGCTGTGATCATTTGAGGCTGGAAATGATGCAAAAAAAGTTTCAAATTCTTTCACTGGTGAGGCACAATATGCACTCTGTCCAGGCTCTATTATGGTAGTGTTTATGTTTGCTTGTAATTTTTGAGTTCCATTAGGGCTACTATAGCTACCCCATGTTGAACTACCTTTATTAAAATTTACCATTTATGATCTTCTCCTTGCAATAGTATATACACCCAATACAAATGCTAAACCAATTAATCCAAACCCAGCAGCATACCAACCCCAATTACTTTTATTAAGACCGGGTACATACGGACTTAACAAATTTATCAAATTATCCAGAAAAATATCAGCTGCATTATTCGGATCGTCATCACCTAAACCACCGTTTCCGTTAGGCTCTTCAGTAGTAACAGGTAAACCATTTGGGTTCAATGTGTTTAATATAATTAACCTATATGCTGCCATTGTGTCACCGTTGGAATTTTGCAACATAATGTCATAGATTAAAGCTGTGTTAGGCATTTTTAGATTGATCTGACCGCTATCGATTGTACTATTTATAGGCATACTTACTGTGTTACTTTGATATACAACTTGTTGATTAGCCTTTACAATAAGTTTTACTCCGAATGCAGCAACACCAGACCCCATGTTTTCAAAACGCATAACTAACCTGGTGCTTTGATCTGTTGTAGAAGCCCAAGCATCACAACTTATTACTTCATTGGCTGTTGGCGGTAGATCTATATGACAGCCATGTCCATAATCGTACGCTAACCAATTCGACCCGGTAAAAAATCTTAACGCCTTTAAATTTAAGTTAATATCTCCGCTAATCATTGTCATACTTGGCATTATTTACGCCTCCTTTGACGCATTCTGTAAATTATTATTCCAGACAAAAGAACCCCGCCAGTAACAAATAAACCACCAACAATTAGAGCTGCATTTCCACCACTTGTAACACCCATTGGACTAAATAAACTATCAACTAAACTTTGGCCTGTCTCATTTCCGTTAGGTGTAACAATATTTTCGCTGGGCGCAGGTGGGGGTATCTGTTCAGCTGGTATTGCTGGAGCAGTCATTACATTGTCAAAATATAACGCTAATATTAAGTTTGAGACGGTGTCTCCGTTTATTGTGGTTTGTACGAGTAAACCTCCAATGCTGCTAAATCCTTCTGTTTTAGCGTTGGCCACAGGAATAGTATTAACTCGCAAATATGCACCTAAATATCCGATTTCAAACACGAAATCAAAAATAATTACATCCCCAGATTGAACTGTCACACTATCGTTTAATTGGAACTCACTTATCGGGATAGGATCATTCCCATAGCGGACACTTTTTAGATCGATTGGATCTGAATTTGCAACTTTAACATCATTTTTCCAAACAAATAATTGTACCGTACCCATCGCACTTGCGTAATATATACCTGTCCAATTTTCACGGCTAAATATGAAAGCCGAGATCTTATTAAAACTTGTATTTGTACTACATGTAAAACGCTGATTCATACGATAACAATCAAGTATTTCCAACTCGTTTATAGTTGTTCCTTGCAATAAGAATGACATTAGTTTTTTCTCCTTTTCTTCTTAGTTAACTCATACGTACCCCAAGCAATAAAAACTCCTAAACCAACACCTAAAATACCTAAAGTTAAGTATCCAAGATTAATTTCTGCTGGTGATCCTGATCTGGCCACCGTGCTTGATGTATCACCTGGAGCTGGTATCATGGTGTTAGGTATATTTGGTAAATTTGGTAAATCTGAACCTTCACCACCTGCGTTTACATTTTCTTGTGTGGTTAACGGTGATACATCACATACTGAGCCTGTATCAGGTACTAAACCGAGTATTTCACCCTCTGGGGTTGCGGTGCATGTGAAATATGGTATAGTTTTGTAAGTTGAGTTGATTAGTCCGAAATTATCGCTACGTACTAAAAATGTTTCAGAACCAGGCACAGTATTGTTGTAATGGCTTTTTTTAATCTCAAAACCCTCAGCTTCACTGTCCAGATCGTTAACTGCTTGAAGTTGTAGACCGGCCCATTCTCCAAAAACTAAGTGAAATTCAGCTGGAAGTTGAATCGACCATACATTAAAGTTTAGGCCGGTGTTTGGTATGTGGTATATTCCGCGATGAACGGCTGTTCCGTTTTTAATTAAGGCTAATCTGAAAAATGCACCGTAATTGCCAAAAGATCGTATGTAAATGTTTACGTAATACATACCTGATGCTTGGTCACCAACATTTTTAATTTGCACTCTAACTGTGCTTTGGTCTGTTGCACAATTGTTGGCTAAACGATCATAACCGATAAGCACCCATGGGCCACCTGGAACTTGTTGTTCCATAATTGCTGCTCCTGCGCCTATTACAATGTTTGATGTTCCTGATCCAGTCCATCTGTTGCCTATTTCATGAAAAGTTGTCATTTATTTTTTAAACTCCTTTTTATTATCATAAGCTATAATTGCTATTAAACCAATAATACCACCGACAACGATTAAGCCAATTATGTGGTTTTGGCTAATTTTTAGTGGTACTTGCGGTGTTACTGGTGTTAAACCGTTTCCGTTGCCATTTCCAGGTGGTGGTAATGGTTCGTTTACAAACTCAATAAAATTAAATAATACAGAATTCCCAGCTGTACCACTATATGTAGACGTTCCTGAATTGCATATTTTTGAAAGACCGTAATAATAGGTTTCTAATTCTATGTTTTCTGATTGTATAAAATGTGTAGTATCGGTTGTTAATCCAAAAAGTATTGTTGGTTTTGTTGATGCGTTATAGTGTTCTTCGCTTTGGCAAAATATGAAATAATACCGTGCTGGCTCTAAAATTATAGTTTCTTCTAAGTCATAAATGTATTCTTGATCTGTATTAGCTACGTTTTCAGTTATTGAGTATACATTTTTATCAAAAATTAAATGTGGATTTGAACCAGTTCTACCAATCTGGCAATGTATGTAATTATCTTGTTGTGGTGTGTCTTTCATGTTGCGTATTAAACCAATAGCGTTAATTTGTATTGGTTCAGTAATAGTTATAAATTGTTTCATATTGTAGTCTGTTCTTGAGCCTGCATAGATTGGGTTTGGTGTCCAGAAATAAGCAACATTAATTTTTTGCATAATATCTTAACTGCCCCTATTTAATTCTGGAAGTGGTTTTTCACGTGTTGGAAGTGGTTTTTCTTGCTGATCAGGTGGTGTTTTTGGGCGTATTTTCCTGTAATACTTTAATGTTACGTATGCGCCACCTAAACCGATACCGGTTAAAATCGCTATTTTTAGAAGTGTTTTTTTGCTAAGTTTTTCATCGGACACACTCAACAGCCTCACAAACTTCTAAACATTCACCATTTACAGTTATAAAACCGGTCACTTCCTTTGGCGGCGATCTGATCCAGTAAAGATCATAATAAAACGTATTTTCTACACAGCCGCAACTACGGTTAAAAATGTAATTAACGTTACACTCCAAAAAGTAATGTTTGAACAACTCTAATTCTGCGTATAAGATCATTTTCGAGTTTATACACGTTTGCATAAGATCTTTACATTCTGAAGTGTACATCCTGAAGATTAGTTTGTTACCTATCTGATCAGGAAAAACAAACGTATCTACGTTAAGTTGTGCGCGTATGTTTGTNATTTTTCCAGCTTGACTTGATTCTGTGTTTAACATGTAGGGTAATTTACGAAATGGTGGTTGTGGTTGTTCTCCGTTACTCCAAGTTAATAATTTGTCGGTCTCGATGTTGGAAATTATGCCGGCTTGCCATAGTTTACCAGTCATTGTTAAGATCCTTCTTGATTTTTCTTACACTAATTTTTTTTCGTATTGGTTTTTTCTTACCCATACACTTTACACACTCGCAACTTTAATAATTATTTTGATTTTACCTAAAAAAGAGTGGTTTAGGTTACCACACTATACATAATTTTGATCTTAGATCCGGCTTTACCTTTTACTTGTAGTTTAGTTTTACAGGTAATGTCAAGCCAACAGCTCGAGTCACAACATCCGAAGATATAATGTATTGCTTCCGTTTCTGGNGATTCTACATACTGCCGGAATAAGTCAAAATTGTTTAATGTCGTGTTTTCTATGGTTGGATCTTCTGCACCGCCTTCTGTGATTTGGCATTCAAGCATGCTTAAGTCTTCCAGATCTTCTACACCATCATCTAATGTCTTGTCTGGTATGATCCATAGATCGTATAGTTTACCTTGTGTTTGGAATGGGATATCTTTCCAGCACCTAGTACCTTCTAGGGTATGTGTTGTGTAGTCAAACCATTCTCGTCTTAGTGTTGGGGTATATTGGCT
>WRNB01000115.1 GCA_009776805.1 Candidatus Bathycorpusculum grumuli
TGATGAAACATCTAGGTGGTCATCGTATTACCCAGAGCCGAAAGGCAAAAGGGGACCATAGCATTACGAAAAGCACCTGTGCTCGAAATCAGTGTATGAACCCGAGGTGCAAGGCCAACGTGTGGCATGGCTACGGCTAAACTGCAAAAATTCCAAGCTCTTAGCCCTAAATGTTTGGAGTGTGCGGGATCTCATGGGATCAAAGTCTATATTGATGTGTGCTCGAACAATCCTACAACCACCGGTGGTTGGTGGTTGTAGTCGTTGGGTGGTTCCAATGTGTAGGAAGCATGGTAAAGAGCTAAAGTGGAGGCCTAAACCTCACCATTATGTGTCATCTCAGCTAAACGGAGAAACCCAACCTGAAAACAACAAATCAGTATGGAGAACAAAAGATGATGCAAACTAGGACAACAATAAATACCGTAGCAGTAGCAGTTGCTGTTTTCAGCGGGTCTCACAGTCACCATAGTAGTTTGAGATGGAGAAACTCCACTACGTGGCGAAGGGTGACAGGCAACTCTATTGATATTTTGTGAGGATATGCGTAATGCAAATAGCCCAAACAAGGTTATCAATGCTAAAACAAACTTTTTTTTGTTTGTTTTAGGGGTTTGCTGGCGAGCTAGCATACCGGGAAACTGGTCCGTGCGGTTCTGAGAAAGGGGTTTGGGAACCAATGTCATTTCCATAAGAATAAGATGGCTTGAAAATACTGGTGAAAATATTGCAATTTCATTTTTAGACAATCAATAATTACATTACAATTCTAATGGTGTTACCTTGTTTTTGTAGAGCTACGGATTGTGCGTCAGCAATTCTGATGAAAAATGATTGTTTTTTTACTGCATTTACGCTTATGGAAATGGCATTGAAGTGCCACAGGTGGTCAAGATGTTAAAGTGTTGGAGGTGCGTGAGATACACACATGTCATATAAGCTTTGAGTGTCGGCAGTGAGCAGGGTTTGTTTGCTGTGTTTGGTTACTGGAGAGTGCAGTGAAGGGAAAACTTTTATGCTGCGTTCGGGAAAAAGCGGTCGGAAAAGAGCTGACAACAGTGTCTCGCCAGCCGACCATTTCGCCGAAACAAGATTTTTTTCCATTATTTTTCATGATTTGACTTGTTACTACGTGAAAAACATGACAATGTCTATTCATTTTGCTATAAGATGAAAACTCAAATTTTGGGGAAACTCGGATTAAATATTGTGGTTATCAAATATAAAGAGTCAAATTGTTCTAGTTTTTACTAATTACAATGGTGTTATATATTGTGATTTGACGAGTTAGTTAAATTTTAACATAGTTTGAACCAGTAAGGTTAATTAATTACGGTGATGTCGCTTTATTTGGAAATATATCACATATGTTTTGTATGAAGGGAACTGTATGAAGTCTTTGATTCGAAATTGTGTAGTGTGTATAATGGTTTGCACATTTTTGGTGTTGGGGTTGGTATCTGTTTATACTGTTGTGTCTGTAGAAGTAGTAGCTGTTGTAGGTGGACATTACTCTATGGCATACGTGTTTTCTGGACTTGTTTCGACACAAATTAGTTACGTGGAACGGACAAATGGTTCTTTGCAGATGGTATCTCCTAGTGGATGGTTTAATTTAAATACTGATGGTACTTTGCAGACACCAGCTAATAGAGCTCAGTTTGTTACTCGAATGCATGAACTTGGTGTTCGTGTTGTTGTGTGTTTGAATAATCATTGGGATCAGTCTACCGGTATTAACGCCTTAAACAATGCTGATAATCTTTCTACTCAACTTGCATATTATATTGAATTATACGATTTGGACGGTATTAACGTGGATATTGAAAATGTTGCTCTATCACAAAGAGATTTGTATACAAAATTTGTGACAATGTTACGAGAAAAAATTCCTGAAACCAAAGAAGTATCTGTTGCTGTAGGGGCTAATCCATATGGGTCAACAAATGGATGGTTAGGATCGTATGATTATGCTAGCATGAGTCAATATGTCAACTATTTTATAATTATGGCCTATGATGAACATTATGAAGGTGGCAGTGCGGGTTCAGTATCCAGTATTAGTTTTGTTGAAAAGTCCATTCAATATGCTCTAACAAAAACTACTGCAGATAAAATAGTGTTGGGTATACCCTTTTATGGACGAATATGGAGTGTAGGAAATACAAACATCCGTGGCATGGGCGTTACCAATAGTGATATTGATCTTATTGTTAAAACATATAATGGCGTAACCACTTTTGATGATGAAACCCAATCAGCGAAAGTAGAGTTTACTGTAAACAGAGAAGATACCCTGCTTACTATTCAAGGACAGCGTTTATTAGCTGGAAATTATGTGGTGTGGTTTGAAAATGACAAATCAATACAGGCTAAAATGGAGTTAGTTCACCAATATGATTTAAAAGGCGTGGGTGCATGGGCTTTAGGTCAAGAGGATGTAACTATTTGGAGTAACTATACCGATTGGCTCAACGGATCTGTCTCTGAACCTTCTTATAGTGATGATGATGGGCAGTCAAGTTATTATTCTATAGTTTATAATGTGAATGGTGGTGTTGGTGTTTTAGTTGGAGACAATTATGAGGCAGGCACTATAGTATCCGTATCAGGTGTTGAGCCAACAAGATCTGGGTACTCATTTGCTGGTTGGCTCTATAACGGTGATATTTATTTTGCTGATGACACATTTGTAATGCCTGCTGAAGGTATTGAATTGGTTGCACAGTGGAGCAGTCCCATTATTGTTTCACCAACAGAGTTTCTGGTGGTTTTTGTTGTAGATAGCGTGAAGTATGCTGTTAGGTCGGTGATTAATGGTGCTACTGTTGTTGATTTGCCTGTTGCTCCGGTGAAGGATGGTTATACTTTTGCTGGCTGGTTTTTAGATGGTGCTGATGAACAGTTTGATTTTGACACAGAAATCACCTGTGATGTTACATTGATGGCAAAATGGGATTTAGTTAGTATGATTATTATGTTGAATGGCGTTGTTAAATATCAAGATTCAGTGGTTCCTGCGACTGTTTCTTTGTATGATGGTGATGAGAATTTTGTGGTGTCTGTGGAAACTGCTTTGGATGGTTCTTATGTGCTTTCTGTTTTTGAAGGTGGTGGTGATGGTTATATTTTGAATGTCACTAAGCCTGGGTATTTGTCGTATACTATACTAGGTTTAAGTTTTGTTGTTGATCAGAGTGTTGATGTTGATTTGACTGTTTTGGGTGGTGACATTGATGGTAGTGGTTATGTGGATGGGTCAGATTTGACATTGTTTCTTAGTGCGTATGCTGTGGGTGTGGCAAGTGAAAAATATTCACATACGGATCTTAATGGAGACGGCGTTGTTGATGGAACAGATTTAACCATATTTTTGGCTGGTTATAATAAACAAAATGTTGTAATAATTAATATGTAAGAATAAAAATGTGTGAAGTGAAATATGATAAAAAATTTAAAATTAACATTTTTTGTTATGTTGTTGGTAATGCTGTTTATGCCTGCTTCTTTTTTAATGGTTAACACGACAATGGCGGATGGTGATTCAATTCCAAGTGTGCGGATAGTGCAGGAGTCTGGTGTTGATGGTGGTTATAAGCTTGTGTTTACTGTTACCGCTGTAGCGGCGGATTTGGGAAAGATTACAAATTTTAATGTAATTCTTTCTTGTGATAATGCTGTGGTTATTCCTGTAGATTCACATACTGGTATGCCAACAAGTGTTGTATCTGTGTCGCTTGAAACTTCTATGACGTTGTTGACACCTTCTTGGACTAAAGTGTATGGTAGGAGTGTTTTGAGTGTAACTGTAATGGATTTGCATGGTGTAAATATGAGTGGTGGTTGTGTTGTGGTTGAGTTTTATTTTAGGTATGCGGATGGGGTTACAGCTGTTGATGTGTATGATTCTGCGTTTCTTCTTACCTCTAATCCTGTTGGTGACGCGTATATGATTCAACTTGGTTCAGATGATGGTACATCGTATTATTATGGGTCTATCGATGATACAGACCATGTAATTAATTTGGAGGACTTTATTTTCGGACTGCCCGAATCTACTTATGCCGTGACTTATGACGCTAATGATGGCTTAAATGCGCCAATGGATTCTAGTAGTCCTTATGTTTTTGGTACAAGTGTTACTGTTCTAGGGCAGGGTAGTGTGCAAAAAAATGGTTTTATTTTTAATGGTTGGTCAGCTAATAGTACAGCAGGTATGGTCTATCAGCCAAGTGACTCTTTTATTATAACAGGTGTTACTGTATTTTATGCTGTGTGGACAGAAACCCCAAACTCTCCTGGGGGGACAGGAAACCCAACAACATATTCTGTAACATATAATGCTAATGGTGGCACAGAAGCTCCAGTTGATAACAATAGGTATGCACAAGGTGTTACAGTGACAATACTGCCAAGTGTACCTGTGAGAAGTGGCTACTCTTTTGCTGGTTGGCTATATAACGGAGTTACATATTACAGCGGTGATACGTTTGTAATGCTGGTAAATAATGTTGCCCTTGTAGCCCAATGGAAAGAAGGTACATCAACAACCTACACGATAATTTACAATGCTAGCGCGGGTGTAAATCCACCGATAGACTCTAACAGTCCATACATCTCCGGTGCAACTGTAACCGTACTAGGACAAAATAGTATGTCAAGATCTGGTTACACTTTCAACGGTTGGTCAGTAAACAGCACAACAGGTCAAACTTTTACAGCCAATAACACATTCACAATAACTGGAGACACCACATTCTATGCAATATGGACAGAAACGACAACACCTACCAAAAACAGCGAAACAACAATTACACAAGCACCAACATTAACACCACCATCAACACCCACATTAACACCCACATTAACACCACCAACACAAACATCCATAAATGAGTCAGTTGCTGAAATGGAACCTATTAAAACGAACCCTCCAGAAACTTGGACTTTTTGGAGACTTATGTTTATGGCATGTACCGTGTTAGTGGTTAGTATTGTGTTGGCGTTTTTAGGAATTAACAAAGAGTATGTATTTAACTCTGAATCCATAAACTGATGAGGCTTGTTTTCATTTGTTCAAACGTATCTTGATTAACAACATAGAGGATGTCGAAATATATAATCATATAACAAGAAAATTGGTTCTTCGTCAAAAAAGGTGGGTAAATTCATAAACCATCTCACACTACAATAAACACATGAAAACCAACAAAAACACCAACAAAATCCTAGAAACAATACTAGAATTCTCCAAACCATGACACAGAAGAACTAACCCAAACCAAAGAAAAAATAACAATAACACTACAACACCCAAAAAAACCATATTGTTATAGTCATGTTATAAATTAGTGATAAACTACATCCATTAAATGTAGCGTACACTAAATTATAATGCGGTCAAAACACTAGGCAACCTCCGAAAACCTCTTAACTATCATGTACATTATAGGTAACAAAGACAAAGCAGGGAAACACGATGGGCCAACAACACTTATTTGGAACACAAACACAACTAGAAAAACTAACAAACCTACAAGACCCACTAATAAAAGCAAACCAACTAATCCGTAATTCCCGAAATATTTATTACCACAAAAACCGAAATACACAACTGTAAAAACTTTTTCAAAACACACACAAACCACAAAAATCCGTAAATATAAACAAGTATATCATGCTAATATGTTAGTGNTAATAAATATTTATTNCCACTAAGGCGAGTGTATAAACCATCAAAACTATAGTATCGTTTGATTATAAAACGCAAATAACAACATTATTTTAATGCATCTTGCGTCCTGTTCAACAT
>WRNB01000116.1 GCA_009776805.1 Candidatus Bathycorpusculum grumuli
AAAAACCCTAGATCCGATATGAACGCAAACATTCCTTGCCTTTGGCACACACAAATTGGCACCATTGTACAAATGGACAATACCTCTGCACAATTTTAGATAATTCATCAAGAAAAATTCTTAATGCTGGCGAATTTGACCATGAAACAACAAAAAACGCACTTATAATATTAAAGAAAGCCTGTTGAAAATGCAGCATTCAATGGTACTCTATACGTGCTGTATTAACGGATCATGGGACTCAGTTTTGTTCTAATCACAAGAATAAGGTGGATCTTTCTATGCATGAGTATGAGTTGTTTTTGTGTCAGAAGAGTATTGTGCGTATTTTGTGTAGGGTTATTTACTCGGTAGACTGATGGTAAGTTGGAGTGTTTTCATGGTTTGTATGGTGAGCATAGGTGGTGATTTGGTTGTTTGGATGTGTTTGTTTGTTGGTGTAATGATAGGCTTTATGGTGTTCTTGATTTGGATGTTGCTGTGTCGCCTAATATGGTGTTTGTTAGTTGGGTGTGGTCTGAGGTGTGGATGGGTATAGTGCCTAGCCAGTTTAGTTGGTGAAGTATTGAGTCGTAAGTTAATTTAAATTGGGGAAAATTATTTCGGGATAAGACACGCTCGCCACGCTACGCAATAAAAAAGTCACAACCTGCATAATAATTCAAAGCCTCGCCCAGCTAAAAATGATTTACGGACACGACACGCAGGAAATAATCGCCGACACATACGCCTTCAAAGCGGTCCTATGCGCAGCCGACGCAAACACACAAAAATACTTCTCAAAACTCGTCGGCACATACGAAAAAATCCGAAGCTCACACTCCCAAAACTACGACCCCTACATCGGAGCACCAACAGGACACGGAACATCATACGCCCAAGACTACGAAAAACGAATCATCAAACCCGAAGAATTCGCCACACTGCAAGACATAATCCTCTTATACCCCCTGCCCCATAACTTCTGTAGGGTGCAGAAACGCCCTTATTACTTAAGCGTGAATAACTTGGAATAATAACCACTATTTTGTTTCTTTCTTGTAGTAATAGTTATTTATTCGATAAATCATAAAATATTCAATGGTGAACATGATGAAAAATAATGTAAAACCCATTATATCAACCACCCTTGTGCTGCTGCTTATTGTCGGACTTTTTGCGGCAATACCACTAATGGCAAGCGCAGCAGAAGACGAGCAAACCGACCCGCTAGAAGAATTAATCGGTGTTTACAAAGGCCTCTACACTGCAACCCAAGGATTGCAAGGCTGGACTTTGGATGTACATAAAAATGATGCTGACATAGTAGAAGCATTTTTCGAATTTTATCCACCCGCGGCAAACCCTAATGTAGAAACTGGTAAAGCCCTTTGCAGTGTTTCATTTGACAGCAATAGAAATACATATTCCGTTATATGCGTTGAGTGGATAGTGAAGCCGCCTACATACGTTTTTGCAAATTTCTTGAATGGAGTTTTAAATACGGCAGAAGGTAAGTTTACTGGAGATGTTTATACTACTTCCGGATTAATACGCAAAGTCGGTACTTTTGAGCTATACAAGGAATTCATTGAGATACCTGAACCTGAAACAATTACAATAACAAGTATAAACTGGAACAACGGAAACGGCAATGGTAACGACGGCGGTATTAATCAGCTTACAGTTGACGGCGTTACGCTGAAGAGTAACAAAAACTATGTAGAGCCTACAAATTTTGATACTGCTATCGAAAAAACTATATTAGATATAAATTGCATTACTGCAATTTATACTGTTACGGAAAAAACCGTAAACAATGACAACGGAATATACGAAAAAGTCTATGGCGTAAAAGTTGCCTTGTTCGAGGACGGAACTTGGAAAGTCTATGAAGGACAAATAACTGTAGATAATCATGGCGGAAATAACAAGACCCAACAGGCTGAACTGTTAAAAATTGCCTAATTTTCTTTTTTTTATTTTAAGTTCGGCAAAACCATACTGTGTTTTTATACTTTCATACTCAATGTTATGTAAAGTGAGCGGATGACTTTGAACGAGAAAGATAAACAAACTCACATAAAAACGCTCCAACCCCTACAAAGAGACATCAACTTTCTAAATAAAACTAAAAAAGACAACCCTCGCTTGAAAAAATCATAGACACCTTACGCAACTCACAAGACAGACTCTACGCCACCCTAGCATATCACAGCATTACATCCGAAGAGGTCTATAAAGTTATAATCGAGAACACCAACCAAGCAATCATCAAAGAAATAATGCGGCTCCAAGGCACAAAAAACAAAATCAATAAACAGCTTGTCGAATCCAACCTAACCCCAGAAAAACGCCAATCCTTAGAAGACAAACTCACCCACACAACCCGGCGGCACACAGCCAAATGGGACGAAGTTATAGGCAGCCCCGACAAAGACCGCATAATCGACAAAATTGAACAAGCCCAAATCAAGCAGCTGAAAAAAGAAAAGCCCGCGAACGCTCACGCAACCATGAACACGAACGCACACACTAAAGCGTTAACTTGGAACTTAATTTTGAAACCTATATTGAAAACATGTAAGTTTAAATGTTAAAAATAAAGTGGATAGTCTGAACACACTTTAGTGTAACCCCTCGGTTAATACCAGTAGTCTATGGTTACTGTATGAGTTGCTCCGCTAATTAAATTGGAATTACCTATGTCTACATAGACAGTTCCGGGCAGTACAGGGAAACACGCCACATTACCTGATGATAGATTGCTTATACGTTGGTCATAGGTTATTGTATGGGGGCTTTGTCCGCCGTTAGATGTGTAGCTGACTCTTACATACACTAAATTAGTGGTTGATGAATCTATACGCACAAAAATATATCCTGCATATTGAGTATCAACAGTCCAACGGGTATACTGTCCCGATTGTTGGTTGAGATTGTACCTTTGAACTATGCTTCGAGATTTCGCCAAATTGGTAATATCTTGCAGGTCTTTGACGGTGTTTTGCAGAGTTTGACTTTCGTTTGTTAATTGGCTAACGGTGTTTTGTAACTCATTTATAGCATTTTCCAAGATTTCTTTTTCACTTGTTAATTGATCAATTGTGTCTTGCAGGGTTTGCTTTTCGCCCGTTAATTGATTAATAGTATTCTGCAGTGCCTGTTTTTCACTCTCTAATTGGTTGATTCTGCCGGTGTCGCTTGATTGCGATGATGAGCTGCCGGAACCGCCTGAACTACTGGAGCTGCTACTCTTTGAATTGATGCGTAATTGGTCAATAGTTTTTTGCAATCCTTGTTTTTCGTTTTCTAAATTGTTGATATTATTTTGTAGTGTTTGCTTTTCGTCTTCTAATTGGACAATGGATTTTTGTAGTGTTTGTTTGTCGTTCTCTAATTGTTTAAGTTTGCTTTCATCAGTTTGTGGGGTCATATTGCTTACCAGACTGACCACTAAACATGCCGCCAAAACAACGCATACTATTGTTAAACTAATAATTTTTTTATCCATTTTAATCATCACATAATTTTTAATTTTGATCGGTACCAAATTCGGGATATAATGATTTTTTCAACATTAAACCCAAAGCGGCTCCAAATATCTTTCAGGTATATTATTTCGTCTTATTATATATTTTTGTTATAAAGTAGAACTTTTTCAAAAAAGGCTTAACTAATCTAACCAAAAGCAAATAACCTTCCTTTTTTCTTCCTTGGTAGCTACTTAAAATATTGGCACCTTCTTAATTCATGTTATCATAAAAACAAAAAAGAGGACAAATCGCATGGAAAATTATGGATATTGCAGAATTTCTGACGAAGCCAAAACAAAATAAGACAAATCAATGCAATGAACAAGTTGCAGATACCGATGTAAAATACATTTGTGGACAAACAAACGGTCGAGATTTTGAAAGACTTGCACATAAAAAACGGTTGAAATTTTAAGGTGTATGGCATATAATATTTATGAGATGAGGAGCGGTGAAAACAGTTATTGAAAACAAAACGTACAAAACTTTATCATACATTGTGCTATGTATTAAAAGATTTGCCGACGCGTTTAATCTATCTTTTATCGAAGCATACAGATACCTTGAAAATTACGGTGGATTACAGTTTATTATAAATCATTATGAAATAGAACACACTTTAAGTATTAATGAAGCTATAGAGGATATGCAAACTATTTGTCGCAAAAACGGAGGTCTAATATGATACTCTATCACGGTTCAAACGTCAAAATTACAAGTATAGACCATCAAAAGCCCGTCCGTTCAAAGACTTCGGGCTGGGGGTTTATTTAACCGAAATTAAGGAACAAGCGGAAAGAATGGCAGTCAGGGTTGTCGATATGTTCGGTGGAAGCCCTTGTGTAAGTATTTTTGAGTTAAGTGATGATTTTTTTGATGATAAAGCGTTAAACATGTTGAAATTTGAAAGTCAAAATAGAGATTGGGCGTTATTTGTTATGAATAATAGAGAAAAGAATTTTAGCGATACTGAAAATAAGTTATATAACGGCGATAATAAATATGATTTGGTTATCGGTGCGGTTGCAAATGATGACTTAGTGGGTACATTTGACCTGTTTCGAGATGGTTTTATGAGTATAGATGATGTTGTTAAGCAAATTACGTACAAGAATTTAACAAGTCAGTATTCTTTTCATTCCGAAAAGGCTATTGCATATTTAAAGGCGGTGGAATAAATGGAGATGACTAAAGAGCAGGATTTTTTAATACGGCATTTAGCTGTTGCGTTGGCTAATATTCTTGTTGAGGAAGAGAAGAAAACAATAGTGCAAGCATTAAACATAGTGTGTAATTCTACTACTTTTAAGAAAATTTGCGAAGTTAAAACAGGCTTATATCGTGAGAGTGCGGGATATAACTATGACATATTGCAAGATGAGCTAAAACATGGTAAATTCGGACAATACGGAAAATATGAATAGGCGTTAAATGTCTATTTCTTAAAATATAGAGCAAAACTTTGAGATAGGTGTGTTTAAGGAGCTTTCACAATCGGTAGCTCATAACTCGCGAAGAGTTAGAAATAGTTTTAAAAAGCATAAAGGCGTAATTTTAATGTTTTTATGGTTGTAACCGATCGGACTTTAGCGGTTAAAGGTTTGGTTATGCTAGTATATTACTAAAGTTTAAGAAACTTGTACCACAATAAAATGTTTAGGCGGCAATTTCTTTTTTATAGATGTATTGATAACAATATTTGTGTTTATGTGGAGTGCGTGTGAGTTGTCGTGTATTTTTGAGTTGTTTATGGTTATTTCAAGTATGTGAAATTTTGTGTCTGGTTCGTTGGTGGGGTATTTGTAGTTAAATTGAAATGTTGAAGCGTGAATATTTTTCGTTCAAGTAAATATATCGTTGTGTTCTATTTTGGTTGTTTGCCAATTTTTGCAATTTTTGTGCTTCCATAATATGGGTGCTTTGTACGTGTTATCGGCTATATATTCGCTGATAACTCACACCGTCACATTATGTTTCAGCATATTTCTCAACCAATCCCGAACACTACTGGAAACTTGCAATAGTAATAAACAAGATATTTTTTAATGTTGATTTTGATTGTTTTTGTCTTTTTAGGTAGCAGTTCAATTATATAGATTTCATAAAGCAAAAATTTTCATTTATGTGCTGTGGTAAAAATTTTACTATGAAGGCTTACCAGTAGTTCCGAAAGTACAATTTGCTGAGTAAACACAACACAACTTTTCCCACCAAAACAACACAAAAAACAACCCACACACACCACAAACAACAAAAACA
>WRNB01000117.1 GCA_009776805.1 Candidatus Bathycorpusculum grumuli
TTTAACCTACTGTGCTGGTTGTATTGTGTTTGTTTTGGTATTTATACCTTTTTATGTGGCGTTTGGGTTGTAGGTTAAAATTTTTTCGGGAATTCAGGTTACAGGTGTTGGGCAGACACGGTTGGTTTGATTTTTATGAATTTACATGCACATGGTGATTGTTGACATTTTGGACATTTATAATTGTATTTTTCTAATGTTGCTTTTTCAAGATTCACGTTTGTGATATTGGCTAAAGATGCAAGCCATGCTAAAACGTCAGCAAACTCTTTTTCTAATGCTTTTTTGTCTTTGCCATTTAGGGCTTCTTTGAGTTCTTCTAGTTCATCGTTGAGCCATTTGAAAGTTGCTTCTACTCCTCGTTCTGTATCACTTTTTATGTATAATTGTTCCATCATTTTTTGGAATTCATAAATTTGCAATTGTGGCACCAAAAGTAAATAGTTTGTTATCTGCTTTAAATCTTTAAAAGTAAAATAATTTCTTTTTTTGCACAACATTAATAATCTACAATGAATTATGAGTGTTAACTTAATTATTAATGGTGATGTTAATGAGTAAAAAACGAAAAGAAACAGGTCCAATGCCTGCAGCTAGTGCTGGTTTACTTAGATTTTTCGAGGAAGAAACTGAAGGCATTAAAGTTAGGCCTGAACTCTTAGTGGTTCTTTCTGTTTCTTTAATTGTTGGGTCTGTTCTAGCAAGAATTTTCTTCTAATAATACAAATAGTTTCAATTAATTTTTCTTATTTTTAAAATTTTTATTTATGCCTATTTGGTGTTTGTTGCACTACTTCAATTCTTTGAATAGCATTTAAATTTAGATACAAGTCACCTGTTTCTTCTCTGCTTACTATTTGCGGAATCGGCTGTGCAAGTGTTGAACGTAAAACCAGTGCTTCCACTTCCGATATCCAGATTCCTGCAGGATTTTGAGTAACGGCTTCTAAAGTACCCTCAAAACCGTAGGTTGACTCCATTAATACTCTAACTTTCTTGCCAACATTCCTTTCAAGCATGTGAAATATGGATGGTGGCAAATCTTGCGCTGGCATAGGCTTTGCAGAATTAACATATATGTTATTCTGAGGATAAAACAGTTCTCCCTGTTAAAACATCTTTATTTATGGTGTTTAACGAATTTTTATGTTCCGGTATTATACTTTTTTGAGTTTTTTATGTCTAAAATTAGTTTATTTATTTACTTGAAAATACATGTTTTTGTAATTATTGTCAAAATAATTATGTGCGTTTAACTCGTGTAAATCTACACACATAAACATACATAAACAATCATAATTGCTGAACAAAAAACAACATAAAAATTTAAAAACCCGCTAAAAACAAGAAGACAAAATCACATTTTCACTGCTAACTATACACATACAAATAATTTACCATAAACTTAAGCTACATTTTTATAATATGTCCCAATAAAACATGTAAGGCGTTTAACATGGCAAACAACTCTTCTAATACTCCACTAAATAACTCCATGGATGGTGCATTGAAACATTACTCATCACTATTCTCTTTGCCATCTTACAAACGAGTAATATTAATTATAGCTACATTATGTATCGGCATAATTGGACTAACACCATATGTTTTGTTCCCCACAACTTGGGAGTTACTAAACAGTTTAACCCTTGGCATAACCCTATTTATTATAACACTTATCATTGATATTGTTACAAGCAACATAATTCTAAAAGACCCGATTCACATATTACGAAGAACTGCAACACTATCACTTGTCTGCTGGCTATTTTGGACTTTTTTCCTTATAATAGGCACAATTCTTAGCTTAATGCTTAACCCCGTTTGGTGGTTCAGACTATCCTTATTGGGTTTTGGCACAGTTCTAACTCTACGATTCATAGTCCTGTTAGCCACTTCAACCGCTAGACTTGTAAACCAACTTATATCAGCCATACTTTGGCCATACCTCTGCATCATAGCATTCTCAATATTCTGGTTAAATACAACAGCAAGCAAATTAACCACTTTTCTGCTTTACCTTACACTTGCTCCAATAATCGCTTACACAGCAGTGCATATATTTCTAAAAACATTAAACAACCTTGGCAACAACCTCAATGGCACACCAGCATTACCACTGTTTAAAGCTTTCATGCTTAACTGGGTTGTAGGCACAAACGAACCCCTAGAAACACATCTAGAAAAAATGGGCACAAACGAAGACATAGACGTCACAATGTTACGTTTTGACACATCTAAACCTAAAGCCGCCATAATTGTCCCTCTTGTTCATCCTGGACCATTTAAAAACATAGGCAGCAGCCTTTTACCCTCCCTACTTAAGAAACATTTTGAAGAAACTTTTGGATGTCAAACATGTACACCACTTGGCATTTTAGGCCACGAACTTGACCTAGCTTCTCAAACACAAAACTATAAAGTTATAACACAAATTATCGAAGCAGCAAAATTTGAACTAACAGAAACTTTAGCCACTCCCTTTGTTCAAGTTTCCGAGGGACCTGCTACAGCATCATGTCAAGTTTTCGGTAACACAGCTTTTCTATCTTTTACTCTTTCTCCTAAAACCACAGAAGACCTTCCACAAGAACTTGGACAAACTGTCCAAAAAGAAGCTCAAAAATATGGATTAAACTGTACAATTGTCGTTAACTGCCACAACAGTTTAACAGATGTAATTGACACTGTTGAATATTTAACCGATTTTAAAAATGCCGCTTTTAAATGCCTGCAAAAAGTTTCCAGCCTTCCAAAGAAACCTTTCAAGGTTGGTTCCTCAACAATTTATCCCAAAGACTTCACCCTTAAAGAAGGCATGGGAACAGGCGGCATCACAGCTATAACTGTTCAAGTTGAAGATCAGAAAATTGTCTATATCGTTATAGATGGAAATAACATGATTTCTGGATTGCGAGAAAAACTTATCCCAGCTATTAATGCTTCTGGATTTGACGCCAGTGAAGTTTTTACAACAGACACACATGCTGTAAGCGCACTTGTAACGGGCCGCAGAGGGTATCATCCAATAGGCGAAGTCATGGATCAAGATAAACTACTTAGTTACATTATAACGGTTGCAAAAGACGCTAACGCTAATTTGGAACCAGCTAAAGCAGGATGTAAACACATAGTTATTCCCAAAATTCGTGTTATCGGCGGGGCACGTATAGAAGCTCTTTCATTATTAATTGACAAAGCAATTGTGAAAGCAAAACAAATTGCTGTTCCTGTTTTTCTCACTGAAGGTTTGATACTGCTTCTGTTTTTACTACACCCCTAAATTCAATTCAGCCGAATTGGATTATAAAGGATAGTGGATAAGTTTTTGACTACTTTTGACGGTGATTTTTGGCTTGTAGCTAATGTTTTTGCGTGGTGTTTGGGGTTAGGTTGATAGCATTAAATGTTTGTGTTAGTTAACATGGTAAACTCGCCCTTTGTCATAATACGTCTTACAGTATTGCCTAAACATTACTTTGAGCATGTAGTGATAAAAAAGAGGCACAATCCTGTTTTTTACTGTTTTTTTGGCTTTCTTTTAAGCTCTGTCCCACAAACTTGACAGTCACTAAACGCAGTATTAATAGGATATTCTCGATAACATGCAGGACAATAACGTAACCAATTTAGAACACGCCTAATACCAAAAGTTGCAAGCGCATAAAATTCTATACAATTTTGTTTAGCAACATTTTGAATCGAATAATCATCAGTTATAATTTTTGGTTGTTTACCTTGCATTTTTAACTCTAACGCTAACGCAAGAAGTTGAATATCCGTTTCGGAAAGAAGATATGAGTCCCCTACCTTATTTGCAGACGCTCTTATTATATTTGAAAAATTTTCATGAGGTTTTTTAACTTTTATTTTACCATTTTCAACGGCAGCATTAAACCGCACTAACACCATTGAATTTATTTTTATTTCATCACACACTTTTGGCACAGTTACTTGTTCCTCACTAAGAGAAAAAGGATCAAACCCTGCTAAAAATGCAGACGTATCTAATACAACAATTTTTTTCCCATTATTATGTGACTGTATGTTTTGTCATCTCGGTCCTTGAAATAGTAATCTACAACTTAATCGTTCATAAAAATCGTTTTCAAATCTGATAAAACTTGAAACATTTTTTGACTTTGTAATTTTAACACTAAGCTCTTTTTCACTTTTCCTGTAATGATAGTTACCGTCAATCATTATGAACATTGTTTTTGGTCTAATAACATTTAAAGTAATTTCAGATTCAGTAGGAAAAACAAGTGATTTAAACACTGTTAATGAACATATTGGTGTAACTAAAATTGCATCCACCCCTTTATCAAGCACTGGTCCACCAGCTGAAAGTGAATACCCTGTAGCACCTGTTTGAGTTGCAACAATTAAACCGTCTGCTTGACATTTCATGATGGCTTTTCCATCTTTACAAATTTCTGTATAAAGAATTTTTGAAGGCTCGCCTGCTGATATAACAACATCGTTTAAAGCATCAGGCAATGTTTCATTATCTATTTTGGCGGAAAGTTTGGTACATTTTTCAATTCTAAAGTTACCTTCAAGAATTCTGTCAACTGCTTTAAACGCATCTTCAGGTTCAACTTCTGTTAAAAATCCTCTTGCACCCATATTTATGCCTAATATGGGAGGTTCTGGTTTTGGACTGTTTATACATGCCCGTAAAATTGTACCATCACCGCCGATAGCAATTATAAAATCTGTCTTCATCTCTTTAAGCGAAATTGTTTCTGCTTGAATATCTGTTTTATCGGTTAAACTATCTTCAATAAAAACTTTGATACCTCTATTGTTTAGATGTACTGCTAACTCTTTTGTCAGCTGTAATGCATTCTCTCTATCGTAACGAGCGACTAGTCCTGCGCTTTTGAACACAATGTCACCGTTCAGGGTTAATATCGACACCTTAAGCTATATATGGATGTTGTTGAGATTTTTCTATAAATAGAAAAAGAATTGTGGTGAATGAATGAGCAAACCAGTTGATGTAGGAGAACTCCGTGTCGGTGGCTACATGATGATCGATGGAGAGCCATGTCGCATTGTAGATATAGCAAAATCTAAACCTGGAAAACACGGTGCAGCGAAAGCAAGAATTGTTGCCATAGGTGTTTTTGATAACCAAAAAAGACAATTTGTAAAACCAGTTGATGGAAGTGCCGAAATCCCCATTATTGATAAACGCCCAGGTCAAATTTTTGCAGTCAACCCTAGTGGTGTACAAATCATGGATTTGGAAACATATGAGTATATTGATGCTCCGTTTCCAGACGAAGAAGACTTGAAAACCAAATTAGTTGCCGGCGTAGAAATTGAGTATTGGAAAATTTTAGGCAAAGTCAAAATAAGCAGAGTGAAATAATCTGCATAATCACCTTATTTTCCCGTATCACTAACTTGTCTTTATTTGCGTTTTTTTGTTTAGTTGGTTTTTGTGTTATTGTATTATGTACTTTTGTTTTCTTTTTTGGAGTTTTTTTGTTAGGCGTTTTAGTCCGCTGTTGGCGTAGTTGTTTTGTAGGCTTATGTATGTTAGTGCTTGTGTGATGTTGTTTGCTTTGTGTTTTGTGTTGTTTTTTGTTGGGGTTTTTAGGTGTTTTGTGGTAAGATTTAGTGAAAAAGTATAAAGTCATGTTAAGCTTCTGTTTATGCCTTGGACCATCTTTATTGCTCTCCTTAACAGATAGTTAATAAGGTATGGTTCAAGTTA
>WRNB01000118.1 GCA_009776805.1 Candidatus Bathycorpusculum grumuli
AGTTCAAACTAGGCGAAAACATTATTTGTTGTAGGTATAAAATTTGTACCTACACAACTGTTTACCAGCAGTGTTTTTCAGCCATTTTAGGCTTCTTATTGTTTTTTGACGATGTTTTAAACTAAATACCTATTGTAGGTATAAATTTTTCGGGAATTCAGGATATAAGGACAAAATTTCTCTGCAAACTTGAAAAACCTGCCAACCATCATGGAGCTAACGCGAATTTAGTTCTACTTTGAGTTAACTATCCTAAAGCGGCACACTACCGATTTTTAATCAACCTCTAATGATATAAACCAATGTCGAACACTACCAAAAAAGCCCCACCTAGAACTATTCAGAGATACATGTAAATAACGAAAAAGTTAACACTAAAATTAACAAAGAAACAAATAATATGACCTGCGAGAAACACAAACCTCTTTACCCAAATTTATCACCTTTTATTCCTCCACTTTATCCTGTGATAGAGTGTTAAATTTTGCCTCCATCTGTTCCATTCTTTTTCCAAAATAAAAAAACAATCCCACAGCAACAACACCAACCACCAAACCCACAACACCCACACACACAATTATGGCGTTCTTTAAACTATAACCATCCCCTTCAGATACTCCACCATTACCATTAGACAACCCACCATCACCCTCAAATCCAGAGCCACCACCATTAATGGAACCACCATTAATGGAACCACCACCATCACCCCCAGAACCACCACCAACACCATTAGACGACCCACCATTGCTACGGATACACACATCCTTACCCTCACCATCTTTGTTTGTAAGTGTGTTACCCGAAATCACTCCACCTTGCCTGTCAAACGTACCACTCCAAGAAACATATACACCACCACCCTCACTAGCAGTATTACCTGAAATTTTGCCACCCGACATAGTAAAAACGCCATAGTTGTACACACCACCACCCTCATAATCAACGTAATTGTTGCAAATCTCACCGCCAGACATACTAAAAGTGCCACTGTTATACACACCACCACCAGCACCCCATGCATTAGTACTAGTGATAGACAAAGCGTTATTATTGGAAATTTCTCCGCCATACATATCAAAAATGCCCGAATTACCCACACCACCACCAGCACCATTACTTGCGCTATTGTTAGAAATTTTACCACCATACATCTCAAAAACACCCATGTTGCCCACGCCACCACTAAACCCTTGAGGACCACCTACAGCACCAACAGTCGCTGGAGCTGTGTTGCCAGAAATCTCGCCACTAAGCAAGACAAGTTTGCCACCCAAATTAATAGTTACTCCTCTACCTTGGCCACTTGTGTGAGTTACAATAATGCCGTCAAGTTTTAGCACGCCGGCATCTTCAACAATAAGAGTAGACGTACCAGACGCACCAATTAATTGGCGGTGTCCAACTATTTTATTGCTTGTTAGGGTAATGTCTTTATTAGCTGAAATAACGAGTGAAGAGTCAGTTAGTGTAATGTCATTGTTAAAGGTAATGGTGTATGAATTTTTAGTTGGCGCATTATTAACTGCGTCTCTGAGTTCAATTTCATTACTAACAGTTTTATCAGACGTTCCTAATGCAAAAGGAGAAACAACACTGTTAAACTCAGAAACAAGGCAAAAAAATGTTAAGGTTATTATGAATAATAACGAAGCAAAAAGTAAAGCCTTCCGATTATGAAAACATTGCAAACTATTTGTGGATTTACTATTTTTGCTCATACAAACAACCTCGCAGTAATATATCTACAAAAATAAGCGTTAAACACTTTTATATACATTATTTCATAAACATGGCACACTACAAAAATCAATAAAAAGCAGAAACCACTCAAAAAAGTAATCTCTTAACTAATGTTGTTGCAGTGTTGTTTTTTTAAAGATAGGAAAAATTGATTGTTGAAAGATGGAGTTAGTTGAAAGTGAGCAGCATTGGATTGAAGTTAGACCCCTTATAACTTGAGTTGAAAGCATCGAATTTTGCGTCTGTTATAGACGCGTTGTATACTGTGGCTAAGCCGTATCGTTTTCTTGTTGTAGATACTTGTGACGGTTGTGTTTGTGGTCGTTGGTTGGTTCGGTTTTATTTCCAGTTTAAGGATGAGCAGACAAGAAAACAAATGACAAACATCATCCAAACCATATTAGATGCAGAAATAGTAGCAACTGATCCATCAGAGCAACAATACAAGGTTTAGTGTTGATTTGAAGTTAGCAAAAAACTATGCCTTGCCCATAATAACCGTTGATAGTCAGCGAGAAAATACAAGTAAACCTATAGATCGAATCGTTGCATCCATCGCAGGCACAAACACGTGTATTGAGATTACTGCCATAACAGACCCCAACACACCGTCAGGTGTACAAAAATATCTATACGATAAAAACAGCCACAAAACAGACATAAACAAGGCATTTTTTGATCCAATAGTTGACCTAAAAGGTGAAGCCACAGAAAAAAGCACAAATAAGCCAGTTAAAGGAAAAAATGTCCAACCCAAGATTGAACCATGAATTAAAGAATGCCTAAAACAGGGAGAGATGAAACTGACAAGCAAACTGTTCACCTGCAAAATACTAATCAAAAACAACACCACACAAAACACCCAAGCAATTAAAAATGCACTACCCACAACCATGAACCACTTTAAACCCTTTAAAACAGACAAAAAACAAAAACAACAAACCACAACAACTATCCTTAGAAAACCCTCAAAACACGTTCTAAGAAACACCCTACTTTGCAATCCATAGTGAACAATACCACTATCAAACCTTTTGTTTGCATGACCCACAGAATTATTTAACCCCCTAAAAGTTACTTCCCAAAAAGTCACCACCAACACAACACTTCTTATTATAGCCACATGTTTAGCGTTTAGTTTATTTGCAATCTTTAGAAAACGCCAACCAATCGTACTCTCCGCACAATAACTACCCAAATAATTGACTCACCCACAGCAACAACAAAAATTCCAGTAGCATTAGGCAAGATACCAGTTGCAAGGATATAACTCAAACACGAACAAACACAAGAACAAAGCAAACAGTCATCTCGCCTTCGCCTCAAATCCAATAAGGCATCAACAACCGCCAACCGTTCTTAAAGACAAAACACTTTACACACATATTTTTTAGTTCATATAACAAAACAGGTACACAACAAAAGTTAAGGGCGTCTAAAAGTTTCTTCCCCACACAAGTTAACAGTCCCAATACAAGGAGAATACACATTTTTGAAATCAGGAGAATAACTAATTGTACGCATAACTGCAAAAGCGTTTATCTTACACTTAGGAAAAACCTCAATTAACCGATTAGCACAACCCAAAAAAGTTGCACCCCTAGTAACAAAATCATCAATCAACACAATACTTTCTGTTTTAGACAATGTGCCCTGAACAGTTACCGAATTATAATGATCTATAGCTTTCGGCCGCTCAGCTCCCATCATACCTAAATGTGCAGTCTTAACAGGTTTAGTTCTAACAAGACAAGAAATAACCTCTTTGCCTAATCCTTGAGCAACTAGTGCATATGCCACATCTTTGGGAACCCATAATGTATTAGCCTTATCCTTCATTGGAGCACTTTTTGGTACAGGAACTAAAACAGTATTAGACTGAAAAAAGTCTGCAAACGGCAACTTTTCCATATTACGTTTCATTAAATCTGCTATCCAATCAGGCATAGAAACAGTATCATTACGCACATAACGACCAGCTTTTAAATTGTGCCTAAAAATTTTAGAATCTATCTCTTTTTGAGTTTTCCCCCGAGGAGTATAAGATAATAATGAACCATAGTTAACAGTAGATATTTTCATGGTTACTGGCTCACTTCAAGAAGTTGTCTCTTGAAAGGTAATTCGCCCAATATGTCCTCAGGATCAGTAAACAGTACGGCACCATAATGTGTTAAATCTTTAATCCATGTTAGTGAAGAATCACGCGTTAAACAACTCCTAATAAACAAAGGTCTTCCAAGTCGTAATGTTTCCCAGCCTTGATGAAGTGAACCACTGCCATCTTTTGCCTCCACGATAATTGTCGCATTAGAAATTAATGCCATAGTGCGATTTCTAATAACAAAATTTTTTGGCACTACAGGATAGCCTATTGGAAACTGGGAGACAACTAAATGTTTCTGCATTAACAATTTTTGAAGTTCCCTGTTTTTAGCTGGATAGAACGTGTCTAAAGGTGTTCCAATAACTGCTATTGTTTGTCCATTTGCTGCAATAGCACCATTATGTGCTGCGGTATCAATTCCCTCAGCTAATCCACTAACAACTGTAACTTTATGTTTCGCAAAAAACGCTGCCAATGTTTCAGCTGTGTAAACGCCATTAGCAGAAGCTTTTCGAGATCCAATAATAGAAACTCGGGGGGATAGTAAAGGTAAAGGCATTTGCCCTGCAATATAGAGTTGCTCTGGAGCATATTTTTGCTCAACATTATTTAATCGTCCAATAAGCGCAGATACGACACAAATGCGAAAAGGATCCATCCTAAAGTCTTCCTACAAGTTTAGGGTATAAATTATTATATAAAGAATATGAAAACAACTGTCTAAAACACAGGGTACATGTTTTACACTGCTTTCACATCTGTTTATTATCAAAAGTATCTTTCACCACACAATCGTTCACGTATTAACCTCTTTGCCACTTTTTTGTGTTTCTTTCATGAAAACATTTAATGACGTGTAATTCTTTCAACATCGGCCGCAGTCGATGGTGAAGTCTCACATGAAAAACTATCAGGTAAATAATTAAAGATGCCCAGCTGAATTATTCCGTGGTTTTTAAATTCCTGTAATTTCAAAGGTGACGAAAAACACAGTTGTTGATGTGAGTACCATTCGTTTTTACGAAGCGTTTTAACATATACAGCCATTCGTGATTTTAAGAAAAAGAAAGTGTCAAACGAGGTTTGGCTCTTTGCCTAACCATAGGATGCATAATAACCCTTACAGAATTAACAAATAACAGGTTAGATGTGCAAACTGTTTTGGTTTCTTGGTGGTTTCACTGTTTTTAAGAGCTGTTCTGCTCTACACAAGCTTCTATGGAGGAGCAGACATTAAAAAATTAATATTTGTTGGTTTAACCACTCCAACACTACATCTCACGTTTAATCTTGTTTTAAGCGTCCCAGCATTACCTTTAGCTTTAGAGTATTTTGCAATACAACAACTTTAAGCATGATTTTGCCGTTGCCCATTTTTATTTTGAACCTAAAGAACATTTGAAAAGAAAACAATTGTTTGAAGGAATTAACCTTTATGCGTGAAAAAGTTTGACCTTTCGCTATTTTAGGTGGGTGTGCTCATTCTTTCTTCTTTAAGTTTCTTATGTTCGCACTTAGTGTTCCATACAACATTATACCGCAACAAAACTTGACCCTACCCACCTGATTTGACGAATAACCCAATTTTTTGTGTGGTTTTATAGTTGGAACTTGGGATTTTATGTCATAGGCAACCTCCGAAAACTCACTTTTTACAGTTTTAACCACTAAAAACAAAAAAACCACTTACAAAACAAAAAAAACCTAATACACAAAAAAACAAAACACCAAAAACCACCAAAAACAAACCCCACCAAACCCACCAAACCCCAACACTTCAACCCACAACACACCAACACACCAACACTTCAAC
>WRNB01000119.1 GCA_009776805.1 Candidatus Bathycorpusculum grumuli
TTTGTTCTTTTGTCTTCTGAAACTGGTCTAACCATAAATGTGCCTTCTTAATAATAAAATGCTATAAGTATACACGACAATGTATATTTAAGTTGCTATAACTGATGGGGTTTGTCGATAAGATCTTTTATGTTTAAAATATATTTTAATATTAAATTTATTTTTAATTTATTTATGAATTTTTTGTTTTTTAATAGTAACTATTTATTCTGTTTAACTTTAGAATAGGATCTGTGTTTTTCGGAAGTTTTGGGTTACGTTTTACTGGAAGATGAGTTTTTCAATATCTTTAAGTGTGAAGGAGTAGTAATTCATTTAGTGAGACCTTGGACAGAACTAAAGATGGATTAATGCAACATCAACAGCAAAAAGGGGATACTCTTGCTGTTTCAGTTATTATACCTACATACAAACGTGGGTACCTATTAACTCATGTTTTGGAAGCGTTAACTGTACAGACCAGTAAAAACTTTGAAGTGCTAATTATAGTGAAACCCAGCGGCGATGAAACAGATCAGATAATTGAAAAATACCGTGAAAAGTTACAAATCAATGTTGTCCTACAAAATCACGGTTATGTTACGGATGCATTAAATCTCGGTTTAAAAAATGCAAAAGGAGAAATCATTGTTCTTTTAGATGATGACGCAATTCCTTTTCCAAACCTTATTCAATCCTATATATTGGCGTATTCTGTTCCAAATATAGGTGCGGTTGCAGGTGATGTTGTGCCTGTAATTTTGAAAGAGAACAAAATTTGTCAATTCAAAGATACTCCTTCAGAAATAATATCCTCAAAAATTCCAAGATTGACTTTATTTAGAAAATTTAGACATTATCCTTTGAAGGGGTTAGAAAACTATTTATTTTATATATCAAAGGCTGGATTTGTCTCTTTAAATTATAAAGTTGCACAAAAAGCAAGTGATAATAAAATAGTGGATTCTTTTCTTGCTAAAGGTGCTAATATGTCTTTTTCATCAAAATTCGTTGCAGAGTTTCAGTTTCCTACTTCGTGTATTCTTGGTTTAGCATTTGAACAATATTTAGCTTGGTATTTGTGGAAAAAAGGTTGTCGTGTTATTTTTAATCCATCGATAAAAGTTTATCACATACATCATGGTCAATCTTTATCACGTAATATTAGAGATGTGAAAAAAGTTGCTGTTCATTGTGCTGAAACAAGTCTCCTATTTTATAGGTTGTATGGTTCTGAACCTGAACTTTCTATAATGCATAGAATAGTGTGGTTGTTGATGGATCCATTTGTTGATGTTTTACATATTTGTTTACGGAAAAAAAATTTTAGTGTGAAAATGTTTAAAAATGTTTTTTTTGCAGAGTTAATAGGTTTGCGATGGTTTATTTGCAAAAAATTAGGATTGAATTATTCACCACTTATTGATTTGGAAAAAATGTTACGTTAAGAGGTTAATTTTTCGTTGAAAAAAGGGTTGAATAAACATCTTTTTTTAAGAAGCTTTAAGTAATTTAACAAATCTATTTTTGTTTATACGAGTTAAAATGTATCTTAATTGTGTTTCATGGGTTGTAAAGTATGAAAGTTTGTATGATTTCAGGGTTGGCAAAGTTTTCTGGAGGATTAGAAAATGTTGTTGGTGAATTACGTAATTTTTTGCTTAATCATAATGTAGCGGTTGATGTTTTTGGTTGTAGTAATCAAGATTTTGTGAAATATGAAAATAACTATAGATTAATTGGTGTTCGGCCATGCTCTATTTTTCCACGTGAAATAGGTGTGCCTGATTATGGAAAATTTAGATACAGTTTAAAGACTTGGCAGAAAATTCGTGCTTTTGGTCCTTATGATATAATTCATGGTCACGGTGATAATTGTTTTTTTTCTTCTTTGTTTAGGGATGAAACTCCTTTTTTGATGACTTTCCATGGAACAATGGCCAAGGCTATGGGCAATGGTTCCACAGATTGGCGAAATAGATGTCATATTTATGCTGAACAAATGGCTGCTGTTAAATGTGATGTTGCTATTGCGTGTTCAAATGAAGTGAAAGCTGAACTCGTTCAGTTTTATGGTATTTCGCCTAAAAAAATTAAAGTAATTCACAATGGTGTAAATGTGGAAAAGTTTATACCTGTTGATAAAAAATTAGCTAGAAAAAAGCTTTCATTACCTGAAAATAATACATACGCACTTTGGGTGGGTAGTAACCCTTATCGCAAAGGTCTTTTCACAGCAATTAAGGCTGTGGAAAAATCTCGTTGTTCAAAACTTTTAATTGCTGGACAGACAGGCACAAATTTTGGTAAAACAGTTTTTTTGGGAAAAATACCTGAGCAAGATTTGATTGCTGCTTATAATGCGGCTGATATTCTTCTCTTTCCAACTATTTATGAAGGTTTTCCCATGGTTCCATTGGAGGCATTGGCTTGTGGTTTACCTGTAGTAACTTCTGTGGAATCAAATATGGGTGAAATAATTATGGATGGTGTTCATGGATTTATTGTAAATGATAAATCTTTTGCGGCTTATCAAGAAAAAATTGATCAGGTAATTAATGATGTTGATGTGTTAAAGGAAATGTCTTTTTATTGTCGGAATCTTGCTTTAGCTTATTGTTGGCAGAATCAAGCTGAGAAATACTGGGAAATTTATCAATTGTTATTGAAAAATTTTATTGCGTAATTTTTTGATGTTGTGGTGTGTTTTGGGGTTGTTTTTGTTTTTTGGGTGGAAATTGGTGAGTTGTTAAACGTTACAAACATGTTGCTAAAAAAATAGGGTTAGGGGTTAAATGCTGTGATTTTCGACTATAAAAAGTCACATTGACATATATCCACTCAGGAAATAAGGCAGTTTTGAACATGAAACTTATATAGAGTGTTATTGTTGATTGTTTTTTACAGTGTAAAAATTAACACCCTATGTGTTGTTACACGATACAACTTGATGGATGGATACGAATATGCGTTACTTCACCACAAAAAAATTTAACCATTATAATAAATCAAATAAAACTGTTTTAAGTCTATTCTGTTTAACTTTTTCTTTATTACTCTTATTTTCATTTCTTACCGTTACTCCTGCAGTTTACGGTGATGAAAACATTCCCGGCACGTTAGTAATCGATAAAGCAGTAGTGCCTAATGCTGGAACAGACCCAGATCAAAACATTTGGAGATGGGACGTTACAGTTTCCCTGCGCGGTTTGGATCTCATTACTACATCAGACATCGTACTGGTGATTGACACATCAACAAGCATGGGTTCTGGGTCATCTAGTAAAATGACATATGCAAAAAATGCGGCTAATGAATTTGTTAACAAACTACTTCCAATGGGTAACGACGGCAGAACCCGTATAGCACTTGTTTCATTTGAGACAAGTGCCCATCTGCGTCAAAGTTTTACGGATAGCCCCACTGTTTTAAATACAGCGATAAATGAGCTTAGTTCATCTGGTAGTACGCATATTCAAGCAGGCATCGAAATGGCGCAAGATCTTCTGGCAGATTCTACTGCTACCAATAAATACATCGTTTTGCTCGGTGATGGCGACCCAACTTATAGCTATAGAACGACAGCAGTTACAGGGGTTAAAATTACGAATGAAACAGGAAATAATGCTAATAATAGGCGTGCGGTTTGGGATTTTGATATTTACAGTTCTGCATTCTCTATGACTTTTGGGAGTACTAACGTTGGAAGTGGTACTAGTTTTGCAATCGGTAACGGACAGTACAATTCTGGTGGTGTGGATGCTAATGGTGTCAGAATACAGTACGGAACCACGGGTCACTGGTATCTATTCCCATATGATAATGGGATCCCAACGATATATCAAGCAAGGCTCGCAAAGGAGGAAAACCTTGAAATATACACAATAGCGGTGGCTGCAGGTACCGAAGGAACACGTGTCTTGAAAGAGTGCTCCAGTGGATCCGGTTATGATTATTCGATTTCCGACTCCACTTCTACTGAATTAGTTAAACTAAGTGGCATTTTTGGTGATATTGCAGGAAAAATTCTTTACGCTGCCTCTCAAGCGAAGGTAACGGATCCTATGGGTGAATATTTTACGTTAATAGACGGTTTAACTGGTGTTACCGTTAACAAGGGAACGGTGAATTATGATGCTACCACAGGTACTCTAACATGGGATATCGGTGATGTCAGAGGAGAGGACGGTCTTATTACTATGACTTATACAGTAGAAATTGACGTATCAAAAGCTAATGCTGATACACTATATCAAACTAACGGTGATACAGTTGTGACGTATATTGATGTGAATGGTGATCCAGGCGAAAAACATTTTATCTCTCCCACAGTTGGTTTTCCTCAAATAGGTTCAATTACTAAATATATTTACTTCTTGAATGATTTAGGACAACCATTAACCGAACAAGGCATCGTTACTACTGATAAATCTCTTATACCCTTCAATTATACTCTTAAGGTGGAAAATCCTAATCCTATTTCCGATGACCCGTATGTATTTCAATATGACACATACACAATAGCTGCCGAGCCAACTATTACTGTAAATGGAGAGCTGTATATGCTTGTATCTGGAAACTCAGTTAACCTTGGGGATACAAGTCCAGTAAGCGTCACTGTAAGTCCAACTAATCAGCATGCACGCGTGTATTTTGCTTATCAAAAACCTGTAACGCTAACTTTTACGAGTGAGGATACATCTAAGGGTACTATTGATGGTACCGATGTTAACGCACTAGAACTACTGGGCATTTATGGTGATACTTTAACTCCTCCCACTGTCACTGCTAAGTTTGGTTATCAGTTTAAAGAGTGGACTCCTACTGATATCCCATCTACTTTCCCTAGTTCTGCTGCGACTTATACTGCCACTTGGGAAGAGTCTGATGATTGGGTTACGGTGACTTTTGTTAATGGTGATGTGTCGAAGGGTGATCTTTCTGGTACTACTTCTTTTACTGGTATTAAGGGGGCTTCTGTTCCTGTTATTACTGAGCCGGATAAGGTTCCTGTGTATGGTTACATGTTTGGTAGTTGGAATGGTACTGTGCCGTCTGTTTATCCTAGTGAGGATATGTGTTTGGTTGGTAGTTGGGTGGAGAATTTTGATGAGTGGTCTACGGTGACTTTTGTTAATAGTGATGTGACAAAAGGCTCGTTTGTTGGCGATTTAGTTTTCAGAGGTATTATTGGTAGTACTACTCCTGTTATCGTGGCTCCTATTGCAACTCCTGTGTTTGGTTATGAATTTGCTGGTTGGGATGTAGCCATTCCGTCTGTGTATCCTGCGGCTAATGTGACTATTACAGGAAACTGGGCGGGAGGAGTCTATAATATTTTTTATGATTTACAAGGTGGTGTTAATGATCCTGATAATCCGTCTTTGTATTCTGTAAATGGTCTTCCTTTGCGTATTATGCCTCCTTCTAGGGATGGTTATGTTTTTGTTGATTGGGTGGTGTTTTATGCTGATGGTTCGGTGGGTAGGTTGTCGTCTGGTTTTATTGCTGTTGGTACGGTGGGTGATGTTATGTTGGTTGCTGAGTGGCGTCATGTTGATGATGATGTGTTGTATTCGGTGGTGTATAATGGTAATGGGCATTCGCGTGGTTTAGTGCCTGTGGATGTTGATG
>WRNB01000120.1 GCA_009776805.1 Candidatus Bathycorpusculum grumuli
AAACACCCTGTTACAATACACACTTGAAGCATTTACTGATAAAATAATAATTACCCACATGTTTTGCCGTCATGTTTTTCAATTGGAACTTATAGACTACGGACAATTAATCAATAAGAAGAATGGACATGTGGTCGATAAGAAAAAAATTGTCATTTATGGTAACCTCTTTGGATGATATCGAGACGACTGATGTTTGGAAATTTTAATAGTGTTTTGCGTGAGCGTTTGGGTCGTTTTGTTAAGAGCGAGTAAGTGTTTTTCTAAGGTGAAGTGTCGTCTTGTGTATAGTGTTTTGTTGTTATAAGTTTTATTGGAGTTTTGTTAATGTATTTAGGCGCGATTTTTTCCTGCAAGGCTTGAGGTTAGTGGATTATTTGTGGTCTTGTCATGAATTCCCCTATTTCAAATAATTTACTCTAACCAGGGGCACTGTCAATATTTCTTACCATTAAGGCAAACGTACAAAACTATAAAAATCATTTATCAATTAACCATACAGGCAAATCATAACACTAATTTTATACAAAAATATACTCTTGATTTACATCATCATTTGGGTAATAAAAACAACGAATTACGAATTAACTCTTTGATAACCAAGACGGGACCTGTTAAGTAGTAATACATGTTAGTGTTTTTAGGTATTGTTTTCGTTATTATAATTTGCAGGTAGCACATTATTATAATTTGTAGATAGCACATTCATACCATTTATAACTGCTTGTATACTAGCTTTTACGATATCAACATCTACACCCATTGTTTTAACAATACGTAAACCTTTTTTCATTGTTACAATTACTTCAACATTTGCATCGGTTCCACCTGTAATAGCTTTGACACTATATTGTTCCAAAGTGATGGGAGCAGTTTCTTTTATAGCATCTTTCACCGCGTTTATAGCCGCATCGACTGGACCAACACCATCTGCGATACCACAAACCTCTACACCATTTACATGTAAACAAACAGAGGCTCGTGCAGGTGCTTTATCACCACCAGAAAAAGTCATCCATTGAAGTTCAAACGGTTTAACAACTGCAAGACCCATAATTTTTTCAGCTATCGCTAAAACATCAGCATCCAAAACAGTTTGACCTTTATCACCTATAATTTTGATTTGTCGAAAAATTTCTTGCAACTGTATTTCAGTAGGATTTATTCCCATGTTATTAAGATCTGCTTTTATTGCATGTGTTCCAGAATGTTTGCCTGGCGCGATTTGTCGTGTACGACCAACCAGGTCAGGAAGAAATGGTTCGTATGTTAATGGATCTGCAAGCACACCTTGAGTGTGGATGCCTGATTCATGTTTGAATGCATTTTCACCGACAACTGCTTTATTGGGTTGTGTGTAAACACCTGTCAAACGTGAAACTAATTGTGAAGTATCGTAGAGGCAATGAGGGTTAATGCTTAATTGACATTTGTAGAGAGTACAAAGTGCTACCGCTATTTCTTCTATTGCAGCATTGCCAGCGCGTTCACCTAGACCATTAATTGTTCCATGAGCTATTTGAGCCCCTGCACCAAGTGCAGCCACGGTGTTGGCTACAGCCATACCAAGATCGTTATGGCAATGTACACCAACAGGAATTTTAATTTTGTTTGTTAGTTTTTTGAAGAATTTGTATGTGTAGTCAGGGGATAAAACACCTACTGTATCGCATGGTGTTACACGCGTTGCACCACAAGCTTCTGCAATTTGAAAAACCTCAAGTAAATAGGCAAAACTAGAACGCGTAGCATCCTCAGCAAGTAAATCAACCTTTAAACCATGATCTTTAGCGTAAGTTACAGATTCTTCAGTAAGTTTCAGAACTTCAGCACGTGTTTTATGTAGTTTTACGCTTATGTGTAAATCAGAGGTAGGTATAATCATGCTCATAGTTTGAGCACCACTATTAATTACAGCATTAATGTCTTTTTGAATACCTCTTCCAGCACATGCTATCTCAGCTTTTAGACCCTGTTTAGCTATTAGACGAATAGCCTCAAGTTCTCCATCAGAAACAGTAGCAAATCCAGCTTCAATAATATCAATACCAAGAGCATCAAGACTCTGGGCTATTTGAAGTTTATTTTTAGGTACAAGAGACACACCTGGTGTTTGCTCACCATCACGCAGAGTAGTGTCTAAAAATTTTATACGCTCAGGGAAGCGATTGAATAAAGCAATACCCCATTTGAAGTCACTTATTAACTTCAGCGACAATCTTAGATATAAAAATTATGGTAAAAACACTCAAACGTAGAATTGTTACACATTAAACATGTTGTAGAAAAACGAAAAATGTTAAAAAATCTGTATTCAATAACTATAAACACCATGTTATGGCGATTTTCCGTTAGTCGTCATTGCCGTTGACCTAAATAACATGGTTACGCACCCTTCTAACACATATGCAAAAAATCGGTTCACCACGATAGACTTTCGTTTACGGAATACAAGTTTGAAACGGGAAAAATAGTGCCAGCTTTCCCAATTTCACGCGGCCGAAGACCGCACTACAGTTGGGAACGGAACACGGTTTAACTTCTGAGTTCGGAACGGGATCAGGTGGAACCCGCGCCCTCTGGCCGGCATCTACACACAGCACCCCAACAGAACCTTATAAACTTTTAGCACACAACTTACAAAATAAACACAATACACAAGTTATGGCACACCAAAATTTTCTTAAGACAAAAACTAATTTACAAATTTAACATTAAATAGTTATATGTAAAAAACTATCAAATAACAATGTAAAATAAAATATCACAAAAAACTGGCAATCCACCTACTTTTGAACTAACAAGTCAATTACATGTTGCTTGTTGTCGTTTAGTAGGCGAAAAGGTGAAATTCAAGAATGTATTATCCTTCAGCAGGATGGATTAAAAAATGAGCAACAATGTTGATATGGCAACTATTGAGGTAAATGGCGAAAAAATGAATTTCCTGTTAGGTAAAAAAGATTTTAAAACTGGTAGCCGCGGTTATCATGCACAAGGTAAAATGATGTCAGGTGGCAAAAATTATCAAGTAAACATACTTGTAGTCGAAATCGGCTCTAAACCAAAAGAAAAAGTGTAAAATAACTACAACAAAAATAATTAGTTTAATAACCGTAACCATACTTTTTTGTCACTATATTGGCATTTGGCGTTTAATTTATTCTCTATTCGAATATTCAACCATAAATCTTACAAAATTGCGCCTATATAAACGTGTCACAAACCATCAACATCCCTCGAAAAACTAACACGCCAAGAACAAACACCATCTAAGGTTGTCTAAAAATTACTGTATTTTTATGCTTTTAGTGAAAACGACAAAGGAAAAATGGTTTTTTGTTTTTCAATAAACTTAATGGTTTTCTGGTCGTTTGAGGCGCATTTATGTGTTTTGTTGAAGAGAACTATTGAGGCATTAAAGATTTCTTTGTTCTAACTAAAATTCCATATGGGTAACTTTGAAAAATTACGGTAATAAAATATGTTATGAACTAATTTTTGGTGGTGGCCTAACACGTCGCCCAAGTTTAATACGTAAAGCAACACGATAGAGTTTTCGTAGAGATTTTATAAGATACTCAACACTTGAAACGGAAGAGTAAATCAGAGGTATTTTTTCATATTCAGCAAGTTTTACAGTTTCCCCATCTGGAGAGGCTTTATGGAAAACAACCAATCGAGGTTTAAGACCACAAACTCGAACAATCATCATAGGCAAAATACAATTTTCCACATTAGTAAAAATTAATGCCCGTTCACTTGAAGCCCCAAAAAGTTGGGTATACTCTGAACCAGACAAAGCTTCAACAGCTAACCTACTATCAATCACGGTATAACCATTAATTTCTTTGACTGCTCCCTCTTTAAAAGCAACAATTTCACCATTAATAGCTCGACACAAATATTCTACACGAACTGGAATAGGGAACTCACGTAAATCAATAATAGCCATACTCGGCGAACTTGTAAGCTTAGCAAATTCACGTATAAAACGACTACCTCTAGATTCATCTAACTGTAACAACGCCAAAACAAATCGTCGAATAAATTTAGCACCAGGACTCTTCCTGCGCCCACTCTCATAATCACTAATAACCGAAGAAGATAAATGCATAACATCTGAAATACTAAGCTGAGAGACAGCAAAAAGTTCACGCCATTTTCTCATAGTTACACCAGGTCTTCCAGAAAGAATAATTTCGCCAGCAATCCTTCTTGCCAAAACTTCACGGACACTCGGTGAGATAGACATAAACATCCTCAACGTTCCATTTATTCAAACAAATATAAAGCTATAACGTTCTAGAACCAGAAAAACAAAAAAATAGTGATAAACACCAAAAACCATGAAAAAACACAGGCAATAAACTGAATTGCGTTTATAAGGAAGAATTAACATAATACACTACTACGGGCTGTCAAAAAATTGACAGAACGACAACTACAACAAGTGAAACAAAATGACAGAAAAACAACAAGACGTTATCTTCGTCGGAAATAAACCTCCAATGAGCTATGTTCTAGCCATCATAACAAGTCTATCTTCAGGCAACCTCAAAGAAATTACTCTAAAAGCACGAGGCCAAGCAATAACCACCGCTGTTGACGTAGCAGAAATTGCAAGAAGCCGCTTCATCAAAGACCTCAAAGTAACCAAAATTGCAATAGGAACAGCTGAGATGCCACCACGCGAAGGCGAAAACAAATCTAGAATGGTTTCCACAATAGAGATAACTTTATCAAAATAAAATAACCCAAAAAAGAGAGCAACAACAAACTCTCAACCTCTTTTTACAACAAAACAAATGTAATAAAGTATAGACCATAGTTGTTATTAGTTTTTTGATACTAAAAAAGTTTTTACCAACACACAAACATATTATCTACTTATAAGGTGTTTATGCACTCAATTACACCAACATTATCCAAAAAACCAAAAGCATTTTAGAAACTTTTCAAGCCTCACCATAGAAGAATACAACACAACAAACCAAGTGTTAAACAAAAAATATACTGCACACCAACAAAAAAGAATAACTCGAGCAAATCGCAAAAAAAACATAGACACAAACCACCCCTATCACCCACAACCTAACCGACCGTCTGCTAATGTTGCTTATATACTACAAACTATACACCTCCTCAACCCTACCAAGTTATATTTTTTGGTAGTATTCGACATTGGTTTACACCATCAAAGGCCGATTAAAAACCTTCACATTAATACACAACCCAACCACAATTTTATACATCAAAAAAGACTTCGAAAAACAAATAATTTTCCGCACCAACCGCCTCACCAAGTACGCAACGACAAATGCTTAGGAACAGTTAAGGCAACCTCCGAAAACCTCTTAACTAGCATGAACATTATAGATAACAAAGACAAAAAATGGAAACTACATGAGCCAACAACACACATTTGAAACACAAACACAACTAAAAAAACTAACAAACCTAAGACCCACTAACAAAAACAAACCAACAAATAAACTAAAAAATATTCACCAACCAATCAAAAACACCACACACAAAAAGAAAAA
>WRNB01000121.1 GCA_009776805.1 Candidatus Bathycorpusculum grumuli
TTGTTTTTTGATTTGTGTGTGGCGGTATTGTTGTTTTTTCAAAATTTTTTAAGATGTTTTGTTGGTTATTTTGTGTACGCTAAAAAACTGCAAAATTCAGGTTAAACGAAGAATATCTGCAAAATAATCACATACCGCATAAGAGAGCCGTCTCGCATTTATAGTGGATTTGTCCTCCACATCAGCTTTTTCCAATACTACCCCAATTTTCTTGCGCCAATAACGAGCTCTATCGCGAATAGTTTCTTCTGGAAAATAATCAAGGAGATAAGCATAATCCCTTTGTATTTTATCAGTAGGCATAAACTTATCTCCTCTGGAAAAATTATAATTCCATTATTTTCTTAAACAAAGGTGTTTGTACAAATTTTTCAAAACGTTCATAGTCTTGTAGTTCCTTTTTACCACAAAACTCCTCTGAAGAATTCACTAATACATCACGCTTAAGCTTGTGTGACTTAAGGTCGTTCATGAACTCTTCTACTGCCTGCTCAATATCATCTGTCATTGTGAAATAGCCTCAATCTTTCTTTTTCCATACGCAACCTTTCACTGTTCACTAATAAACTTTTCCAAAATATCGGCTTTGGGACAAAATTATTAGTTTTCTTTATTTAAAATCCTCTCATCATCAAACGTTAAAACAACCTCCCTCACACAAACTTCCGCACCATACTCCGCCAAAAAATTTTCAACCCTTTCCAAATCCACCTCACGCACAATAATAACACTACGAGCAAGCTTCACATGCGGAACATCCTCAAGCAAACCACGACGATGATGCCTATACTTCCCATTATGATTAGTAGTATCTTGACCGTAGAATTTTTGTACAAATCGATTAACAACAGTCAAACTATTAGTTGTGCCTTTTTCTGCGTTTTTGTAGACTCGAAAAACTATCAATTTACCTTTCATACTTATACTTTCGTCCAACTTTCATACTTATACTTTCGTCCAACTTTCATACTTATACTTTCGTCCAACTTTCACATTAACTTTGTATGCGTAAAAGCTACGCATACATTTATAAAGGTAACGCAACATAACACTAAAGCAGGTGAACAAACAACACGAAAACCAAAAATCAACAAAAACTAACCAACCTAATACAACAACTAAAAACAGACAAATTCCAATACAAAGAAAAAACACCAACCCCCACCAACTAAACCAACTATGATTTAGCACAGACAAATGAAATAAACGACATGCTCCTGCTCATACGTGACATAGTAAAACAGGCTACCTACAATCTAGACCTACCTATACCCCTGAACATAGAGAACCCGGACGACCCAAACACAACCCCGCAGACGCCGCAAAAGTAATACTCATGGCCCAATACTTTGGACTATCCAACCGCGTAGCCCAAGGCTACATGATACTCTTCAAAGAAAAACTATGCTTAACAAGCCTCTTTAGCTACAAAACAATTGAACGCGCCTACGGCGACATAGAGGTTAGGCAGATACTTGAGTAAGTTTTCGAATTAACCAATGAACCTGTTGCGGATTTGGAGCACGAGTTTGGCTCCGATGGTACAGGTATCACTACATCCTGTAAACAAAATTATGAGAATGGTCGGCAAAAAAATCAAACTCACAAAGGTTACGAAAAAATTGTAGCGATGGTTGGTCTTAAGTATAAGTTTATTTCATCTTTTAAATACGCCGTTAAGCCTACTGTTCATGAGTCACTTTATTTTGAGTCTTTGTTAGCTGAGACTGTTCGTCGATATAGTTGGGTGGGTTTGGTGGCGGGTGTTTGTGGTTTTTTGTCGCGGGGTAATTGTGATTTTGTGGTGGGTGTGGGTGCTGTTTCGCGTTTTTATCCTAAGAAAAATTTCTTGGTTGTGTTTGAAGGGTAGTGTTGCTTGGTGGGTGGTGTTTGAAGAGTTAATTTTGGATCCGCAGAAGTGGCTTTTTGAGTATCATAGGTGTTTTAATGTGGAGGGTTGTTTTTCTACTTTTAAGTGTGATAATCTTTGTCGTTGTGTAAAGAGTTTGATGTGCGTAGGCAGCAGGAGGTGTTTACTTTGGCTTGTAATTTAAATGTTAAATGTTTGTGTTATTTGAATTATTTTGAGGGTATAAGTGCGCGAGAATCTTGGCACAAATAATTTTGTCCCAAAGCCCAAAATATCAACTATGTTTTTAGTGTTTATGGATAAATCAGCTTTGCTCATTTTCTTTTCTGTTCGTTTTCAGCTACTTTTCTCATCACTTCAGCAATGTCGTCACAGTTACTTGCCAAACTGCTTAATATAGACGATGTGACTGTCAAAATATCGTTATCTATGTTTTTTTATAAATAGTCATGTGGGCAGTTTCACTATAGCCCAGTTATGAAACCAGTGGTAACGAGTTTAAAGTTACATTTAAAAACACTTTTTACATAAAAAACATACAAACAACTAATAAGCAACATAAAAATGGCGGGATAAATGGCGGGATAAATGGCGGGATAAATGACGGGATAACTAGGACAGCGCAGGCGATACTTATGTTAATGGCTGAAAATCCACGTATTACGCAGGAAGAGATGAAGTTAAAAATTGGTGTGGGTATTAGAGCAATTGAACGAAATGTTGCAAAGTTAAAAGAGAAAAACTTGTTAGAGCGAGTTGGTAGCAACAAAGATGGATATTGGCTTTTAAAAAAATGATGGGGCACCTTATGTTATTTTTACATCAAGGAGTTAACCAATAAGTTGACAGCACCAAATTTTAATTACCTCGTATTCGAGGCAATTGAAAAAGAAATAGTTATCATTGAACGCAGTAGTAGTTATATTTGGAAATGGAGCAAATGACCTTCGTTTATCATTTATGGGATTGAGATAGTTGGTATGAGCATATTAAGTGGAACTATTCAAGGCAAAATAATTCCGCGTAACTTTGGAAACATTAAGCATTTAACAGGTTCGAGGCTGAAGGATTCGGGTGATTCTCTAATGGAGAAAAAACTGCAACCGTTTTTCACTGAAGCAATACAATTTCCTAAGCGTGATAAACTTTATGTTACCGAAAAAGTGGACGGCGCAAATGTGGGTGTATATAAAAAGGATGGCGTTTTGTATCCAGTTATGCGTAAGGGCTATGATGTACGTACATCTGAGTGGGTGTTTATGCGGCGTTTCGCAGATTTTGTAGCTGATAATGTTACTCGTTTTAATGCTTTGCTTGCGGATGGAGAGCGGGTTTGTGGTGAGTGGATGATTAAGACGCATTCACTTTTTTATAAAATGCTCCATGAACCGTTTGTCGTGTTTGATATCATCCGAGGCACTGTGGATAGGCCTGTTAGATTGGGGTTTGCTGATATTATGGCCGCTTGTAAGCGTCATGGTTTTACTCATGCAGGGTTGGTATGGGATAACGGTGCGGTTTCTGTTGTAGATGCGCTTCGGTTGTTGGGTGGGGGTTTTCATGGCTGTCAGACTGCGCCGGAGGGTGTTGTGTATCGGTATGAGCGAGATGGGACCTTTATGATGTCGGCAAAGTTTGTGTCTAATTTGAACGTTGGGGGTGATTATATGGATGTGGCTGATGCTTACAATGAGTGGACACAATGGCATTAAACTATGTTTGTTTCTCGTTTTTATCGCTCAATTTGATTGCTATGGTAAAAAACCGTGGCCATATGGGGATTATGTCGAATAAATCTATGAGATGTTAACAGCTTCTTAAAACTAATGCTATAGTAGCTATATTTGAAATAATCGCTTTATACTCATGTACACTATAATATTAATCAAGTGAGTTAGACTAAAAAATCAATTTGTAAAATTTGCAAATTCTAATTTCTGATAATTTGAAAATATAAGTTTAAATAATTATCCTGCTATAGGATTATCCTATAAGTGGATGATATTGAAATTCTATGATCGCAAAGCTGAACTTGCCGCAATGGAAAAGGCCTATTCCACAGAAAATTCAGAAATGATAATCATAAGTGGACGCAGACGCATAGGAAAAAGCAGACTCATTGACGAATTTTTAAAGGACAAAGACTGCGCAAAGATTCTTGTTGTGCCAAAAGAAGAAAAACTAGTAGCATCTGATTTCGCAACAGCCCTCTCAAACGGATATACACCCTCCTTTAATACTGTTGAATCAGCTTTGGAATATTTTTTCAATGTCTCAAAGAAAAAAATTCTATACATTGACGAATTCCCCAACCTTATAGAAGTAAACACCGCCATACCTACGTTTTCCAACGTGTTTGGGAAAAATACAAAAACACAACCACCAAAATGCTCATTTTTTCTGGATCCTATGTTAGTATGATGAACAAGATATTTACTCAACAAAAGGCACCACTTTTCAACCGAGCCAGCTACAATATGGTTCTACAACCCTTCTCACTTAATATTGCATGGAAAATTCAAACAGACCTTGGAATAGGGGCAATAGACAAAATCAAAAACTATTGTATACTAGGTGGCATACCTTATTATTATGAACTGTTAGAAAAACGAACAAATCGTGATGATGTTGTTTACGAGTTTTTCTTTGATATTGCGGCTCCTCTTAAAGAAGAAGGTCAAAACGTGTTGCGACAAGAGTTTGGATCGGCCTACAAAAAATATTTTTCAATTATAGAGGCAATAGGTGCAGGCGTTGTTTCAGGCAGCGAGATAGCTAACAGGTTAGGTGTTGCACAGACTACCCTTTCTAAATACATAATAGCGTTGCAGCGAGATTTTCAACTTGTTGAACGTAGTGTGCCGTTTGGGCAAAATTTGCAAAGAAGCAAAAAAGGCGTTTACTCAATCAAAGATAATACTATTGCATTTTGGTTTACCAATGTTTATGGCAAAATAGAACCTCCCACTAATGATGCGCTAAACGAGTTTGTTAGCAGACGATTTGAAGTATTCTGTAAAACTTTTCTTACGCAATACCTAAAGAACATGGGGGAAACAGGCGGTAGAATTGGTAGGTGGTGGGGGTCTGTTGAGGTTAGTTCTGGAAAGTTTGAGAATAGAGAAATAGATGTTATAGTTGAAACTCAGACAAACCTCTATGTAGGTGAGTGTAAATGGACAAACAAAAAAACTTCTCGTGCCGAACTTTATCGGTTAGAGGAGAGTTCTAAGGTTTTTAAAACAAACAAGTCTGTCAAAAAGGTGTTGTTTTCAAAAGCTGGTTTTGATTTTTCAGATAACCGTGCAGATGTAATATTGTTTGATCCGGCTAGAATTGAAGCTGAGGTAGCTAAATTTATTCAATAGGCAACTGTTTCAAAAGAAATGTTGTGGCATAGAAAAAGGAAAAAAGGGGTTGTTATGGCGATATCTCCATAAAGTTGGGGTTCAAGCAAGTTTGGGTTTTAAGTTGGGCAAAGATTGTTTGCATTTGTTTTTGTGAGGTTTTTGTTGTAGTTGTTTGATATAGTGTGTTGTTCCACTTTGTTTATGAGTTTTTTAGCGGCTTCCGTACATACACCACCTTCTTGCAACAGGTCAACTATTAACTGTGGAATGCTTACAACGGTTAGTTTTTGGCGTTTAAATGCGCCATAGAAGACATG
>WRNB01000122.1 GCA_009776805.1 Candidatus Bathycorpusculum grumuli
ATATATATATATATATATCAGTAGTATTTAATCATACAATAAGAAATGTGAACAACATGAACAAAAATATAAATAAAAAATTAATGATCACGTCGATAGCAATTTTACTATGCATTACAATGCTTGCAAGTCTAACACCTCAAACAATAGCACAGACAACGGATGCAAACCAACCAACAACGCCAACTCGAGGAACCATGTCCTACGCAAACCAAGTAATTAGCACTACAGGCTTTGTATCTATGCCACAAAATATCCTAGGCTCGTTCGACGGATACAGTGTATATATGTACCGCCCCGATCAGGCTAACCAAGCTAAGATTGTTGTCCGAATGAGCACATACGTATACTCGGGTTCAAAATTAATCGTTAGAGCCGCAGTAGAAAAGAACAATTGTGATGCATGTACAATAGAAGTTTACGTCAGCAGCAATAGCAATAGCGGTATGACATGTATAGGTAGTAAAAAAGTTAACACACAATACCTTGATGATTACGATTTCAACACCGTATCGCAGGGTTTTGAGTATGTAACAATTGCACTAATTGGGTACCCAGCAGGCGTATACCCAGCAGGCGTATACGTTGACGGTATCATCACATATTAGAGAATAAACAACTCAACTATCATCCAACCCATTTTTTTATCTTAAAAGTACATTAAATTAGCACACATTATTTTTACATTCTTAAACTATACATAAACACAACTAAATAATCGAAATAAACAAATAAAAACGTAAAAAACACACAATTACACAAATAAAAAAGATAAAATAGACATTAGTCTTAATTATTGTTTTGACGGTTTTATTGGTGTGGTTGTGTAGTTTTTGTGTTTTTATATATCTAATTTGTGCATTTGGTGGTGGATTTGTTTAGTTTTAGTATAAAGACTAAACTTTAATTTAGATTTTAACATTAACAAAGCAGTAGTAGTTTGTTAGTATACTGAAATTTTTGCTACTCCGGGGATTTTAAGGATTTCAGGGATTAGTTCGCCAGGTATTTTATGTTCTACAATTATGGTTAGTTTTGGTTCTGGAGACAATTCTGGATCGTCTACGATTGCTTGACGTATACTTAGGTTTGCGTTGTTTAGTAGTGTTGCGGTGTTGGATAATATGCCTTGGGCTTTTGCGTCTGTAACTGTGAGTTCGACTACGCCTAGTGTTAGATGTTTTGCTATTTCTTTTAGTGAGTGTCCTGCAGGGCGTATTTCTTCAAAGATTAGTTTTAGTTTTTGGTCTTTTTTTATGGCGTTTATGGTTTCGTTTACTGTGCGTCTATCCACTTCTGCAGCGCGGGCTATGCGTATGGGTGGAATTTCTATGTGATTTAGATATATTTTGTTATTTTTTGTGCTTAAACCATTTTCGACTAGAATACGTGCTACTTTTAGTCTTTCAGGATAATTATTGAAATAGTTTTTTATCATATTCCACATGACTGTTTCGCATTATATGTTTTTGTGTGTTTAAGTATAAAAGCGTTAATTTGTGTTTCTGGTTTTTCAATATTTAACGTACAATTTTGTACATTAACGTACTGAAAGGCTTAAATAAATCTTTAAAGCAGATTTCATAATCAAAACGGGAAAGAAAGAACATGATAACCCGAAAAATTTTACTAAAAGAAGAAGATATTCCAAAACAGTGGTATAATATTGTGCCAGATCTTCCACGTCCACTTCCACCATTTATCGACCCTGTAACAAAAGAACCAGGAGTTGGTATAGTTCCACAAATTTTCCCAAAAGAAATCATTGAACAAGAAGTCAGTCAAGAACGTTGGATAAATATACCAGAAAAAGTTCGCGAAATATACCAAATATGGAGACCGTCTCCCCTATTTAGAGCTGTGGGATTTGAAAATGCGTTAAAAACTCCAGCAAAAATTTACTACAAATATGAAGGTGTAAGTCCAGCAGGTAGTCATAAAACAAATAGTTCTGTACCACAGGCCTACTACAACATGAAAGAAGGTATAGAGCGTGTGACCACAGAAACTGGAGCAGGTCAATGGGGTTCAGCACTTTCATTTGCAACCGCGTTATTTGGAATTAAAGCAACTGTTTACATGGTAAAGGCCAGTTATGAACAAAAACCATACCGCACAATGATGATGAATGCCTATGGTGCTGAAGTCTTTGCCAGTCCTAGCAATCAAACATCTGCTGGAAAAAAAATTCTTAAAGAAGATCCAGATAATCGTGGTACATTAGGTATAGCCATAAGTGAAGCAGTTGAAGACTCACTAGAAAGCGGTAAAACAGGCAAGAAAGCCAACTACACTATAGGAAGTGTATTTAATCATGTATGTCTGCACCAAACAGTTGAAGGTTTAGAAACAAAAAAGCAATTTGAAATAGTTGATGATTACCCAGATGCTATTTATGGTTGTATAGGTGGAGGTAGTAGTTTCTCAGGACTAATTTGGCCATTCTATTATGACCGCACCACAAAGAAAGCACCAAAAGAAACAAAGCTAATTGCAGTAGAACCAACAGCCTGTCCCAAAGTTACAAAAGGCGAATACACATATGACCATGGAGATACATCAAAATTAACACCGCTTGTCCCCATGCACACTTTAGGGCATGACTTCATGCCAGCACCAATACATGCAGGCGGGTTACGTTATCATGGTATAGCACCAACAATAAGTGTTTTAGCACAAGAAAAACAACTTTGCACATTGGCAGTAAACCAAGTTGAAGCGTTTGACGCAGCTAAAATTTTCATCCGTAGTGAAGGTATAATTCCATCTCCTGAAGCAACACATGCAATCAAAGCAGTAGTTAATGAAGCACGCAAATGCAAAGAAACCAACGAGCCTAAATCATTATTGTTTATGTTAACAGGTCATGGCTTCTTTGATATGGCAGCTTATGGTGAATACTTTAACGGGAATCTACAACCCTACGAGTATCCTACAGAAAAAGTTGTTGAATCTATGGAGAAACTTCAAAAACTTTACCCATGGCTTAACGATGTACGAAAGAAATATATCGACAAATAATATTAAGCATTAAATTTTTCTTCACTTTTTTTATTTTTTTTTACACAAAAATAGTTGTTGATTTATATGTCTGAACCTACAATCAACAGTAAAACTATAGGTTTTATTGTCAATCCTATTGCAGGTATGGGTGGAACAATTGGATTAAAAGNCACAGATGGAGAAGAAATACTCAATAAAGCAATATTACTTGGTGCAAAACCTATTGCGCCAGCAAGAGCTGAAGCTTTTCTTTCAGAGCTTGCATCTCTTAAACAGCGTGTTTGTTTGCTTGTTGGTGGGGGAGATATGGGAGAAACTGAAGCGGAAAAACAAGGATACAACTACAGGGTTATTGGTGAAAAACGTTGGCAAACAAGTTCAATAGATACAAAAAATATAGCTCAAATTATGTTGGATGCGAAAGTAGATTTGTTGGTTTTCTGTGGTGGTGATGGTACTGCTAGAGATCTTTTGAAAGTTATAGGAACAAAATTACCAGTTTTAGGAGTGCCTACAGGTGTTAAAATGCATAGTGCAATTTTTGCAGTTAATCCAAGAGCAGCGGCACGTGTGATTTGCAGATTTTTAGATGGAGAATTACCTATGCGTGAAGCGGAAGTTATGGATGTAGATGAGCAGGCTTTTCGTAGAGGTTATTTGTCAGCAGATCTTTTTGGATACATGTTAAGTCCTTATGAGCCGTATTTGGTTCAGACAAGTAAATTGGCGAGTCCAACAACTGAAGATGAAGTGCGTAATCAGGCAGCTATAGCTATTTACGTTATTGAGAGCATGGAACCCGAAACGCTTTATATAATCGGTCCAGGAACCACTACACGTACCATAAGTGATTTGTTAGATCAAAAAAAAACGCTTCTAGGTGTTGACTTGTTTGTTAATAGACAAATAGTTGAAGAGGATGTAAATGAGAAACAGATTCTTCAAGCTTTAAAGGATAAGTCAGTTAAAATTATTGTAACTTTAATTGGTGGTCAAGGCTTTATTTTTGGTAGAGGTAATCAACAGATTAGTTCAAAGGTTATTTGTCAGGTTGGTTTTGATAATATTTTGGTAATTGCTACTGAAAGTAAAGTGCAGGGTCTTAGAAGTCTTAAAGTTGATACTGGAGATGTAATATTAGATGCAATGTTTAGGGCTAAGAGGGTAAGGGTGCTTGTAGACTATAGTCGTTGGGTAGAATTATGCATTGAATAAAATATGCATTGTGAAACCCTAAAATATGTATGTTCTGTCTTTTCTTGTTGTGGTGAATTTAGTGATTCCTATTAATATGCCTAAAATTGGGGAAGAAGAAGTTCAAGCAGTAATAGAGACTATAAGTAAAGGACCTTTAACCAACGCGTTAGGTCAAGGTCCTAAAGTGTTAGAGTTTGAAAAAAAATATGCAAAGTTTGCTGGTGTAAAACATGCAGTTGCTGTTAATAATGGAACTGCAGCTTTGAATGCTGCACTTTTAGCGGTAGGTGTTAAACAGGGTGATGAGGTGATTGTGCCAAGTTTCACTTTTATTGCGACTGCTGAAGCTGTTGCTTTTGCTGGTGCAAAAATAGTTTTTGCAGACATTAACCCAGAAACATATACCCTTTCTCCAGAAGATGTTGATAAAGCAGTTACCAATAAGACTAGAGCGATTTTGCCTGTTGATTTATTTGGTTACTCAGCAGATATAAAACCATTACGGGAGATTGCTGAAAAATATGGTTTAGCGTTATTGGAAGATGCTGCACAGGCACATGGAGCTACTTATCAAAGTAAACCTGCAGGGTTTTTTTCTGATGCTGCATGCTGGAGTTTGTATGCAAGTAAAAATATTACCACCGGCGAAGGTGGTGTAATAACTACTAATGATGATAAAATAAATGAAAATCTACGGTTAATTAGAAATCATGGTGAAAAAGAAAAATACACTTCAGTTTTAATTGGTAACAATTATCGTATGCCTGAAATTGAAGCGTCTATAGGTATAATACAATTAAGCAAGTTGTCTTCGTTTGTTGCTAAACGACGAGAAAATGCTCAGCAACTTACAAGTATTCTTCAACGATCCAAACGCCTCAAACTTCCTACTGAAACAGAAGCAAATCAACACAGTTGGTATCTTTACACTGTAAAATTATTGGATGGCACAGAAAATGAACGGAATTTTATTCTTAAAGAGTTAAAACAGAAAGAAATTGGTGCAGAAGCATACTACGTGAATCCAATAAATACAATGGAGTTTTACCGCAATAACTATAACAGCCGCAAATTACCTGAAACTGAAAAAGCGGCAAAACAAGTATTCAGTTTACCAATTCACCCCAATGTTACAAACAAACAAATAGAGTATATTGGTAAAACACTTTTGGCACTACTTTAACCCTACTTCTTCACTTTTTTGACAATATGCCTCTAGTTTTTTTAAAAAAAGGTTCTTCGTCAAAAAAGGTGGGTAAATTCATAAGCCACCCCACACCATAACAAACACATGGAAACCAACGAAAACATCAACAAATTCCTAGAAACAGTAC
>WRNB01000123.1 GCA_009776805.1 Candidatus Bathycorpusculum grumuli
ATAAATCTACTTGTTGTAAAAGTTCACGCCGCAAACATCCACGACACAATGAGAGGATGCCACGTTTATCAAGCAACCAAAAACAAACATCCAAGCATAAAAGGTGGTTGTGGTGATGCCGGGTTATCGCGGTATTTTTGTAGAGTTTGTAGTGGTGAAGTATGGTGAAACTATTGATATTGCAGAGAAGATAAAACCGTGGGTGGATGGTTTTGCCATAAAAATGATGTGTTGAGAAGACTTTTGTGTGGGTGATTTGGTCGCGTGTTTTATCGAAAGTTTATGAGATTAAATCAGTTTATGCGGAAAATGACTTTATGATTTCTCATTTACGTACATCGTTGAGGCGTTATTGAATACAGGTTCTTAGTAATGATGCAGCAGAGTTTGTTGCTGCGAGTATACGTAAGTGGTGGTTGGCGGTGGGGCAAGTGGCTTACCCAAATGCTAAAAGTGTTTATATTACGGTTGATTCTGGTGGGAGTAATGGGTGTGTGAGAGGTTGTGGAAGGTAGGAATGGGGTTGTGTACGTCTCATTTTTCTTCTGGCGTGTCTAAGTGAAATAAGATTGAGTTGGTTGTTTTGTTTTATTAGTAAGAATTGACGTGGGCGACTTTTGGTGAGTTTGGTGGTTGTTGTAAATTTGATTGGTATGTCAACAACTGCAATGGGTTTTAATAGTTAGTATCTTACGGGCGAAATTCTTTGTAAAGTGTGTAGAATTTTTGTTGGTTTTGGTTTCGGTTCAGCCGAGTTGGGTGTGTGGTGGGTTAGGGTGAGTGTGAAAAGGGGTTTGAGGTGTTTGGTGAAGAGGTTGGTTAAAGTGAATTTATATGAAGAGGTTTTTCATGGAAAGTGGAATTATGTAATTTTGCCAAATAATTCACCAGCACAAATTAAGTGTGCAATTTATTTTCAAGTAACTCTAAGCGTGTTAAGCATTATGTGGATGTATTGGTGTGAGTGTGGTCTTTTGAATTTGTTAAATATTTTTCTATTGAGGTATTGTAATAAACGTATTTATGTGGTGTTGAAAAATGTATATTTAAGTCCAAATAACGCGATAATTAATGTAAAGATAACATAGATAAAACAGTTATCCGATTAGTAGACACAACCAAAAATTGACTGCGACTTTTGTTCCAAAACAACACAACATTAGCCGTATACACAGACGAATTATCCATAACCACAATATCACCAATTTTTAAAATCGGTACAAGGCAATTCTGTATGTACACCTCAAAATCCTCCTTTTAGTGTGCCCTTAAATGTCAAAATCGCATCAGGAACATAAGCATACACTCTTTTGGAGCGTTCACCCCAACCATAAAGCGATGTTATTGTAATATTTATGCTACTTTCATCTATGAATTTGAGTTTGGTGAGGACTAACTTTTTTTTGTGTTTCTTTCCAAGTGTTTCTCGCTTTGATAACGTTGTCTCGTTGTTAGTTGCTTGGGTGGAGCGTCTTTTTTTATATGCCAAGCCTTCTTTTTTTAAGCGATTGGAGAGTGCAGCTTCACTAACTGGTATGGAGAATTCGTCAATTAACCCGTTTAGGGTAGTGTCGGGTTGTTGTTCTATTTTTGCGAGGATTTTTTTCCATGATTTGTGAGGTGATTTTTGGTTTTCTTCCACTGTTTTTGGGTTTGGGTGTGACATTTCCAGTGGTTAAAAATTGTTGCCATATTCGGCTAACTGTTTATCTATGAAACATTAGCCACTGTGCAATTTCGTATCCTAATTTGCCTGCTTGTTTGTGCTTTACAATTGTTTCTCTGTCTCATATTGATATGGGTTCCATTCGTTTCACAACACCCACAACAATACATCATAAACTATAAAAAGTTAAGTTGCTATAGTGGATTATGGATGTACGCAAAAAATAGTATGACAATTAAATGTATTACTTTAGTGGTAATTATTATTTTGACACTGTCAAGTTTCTTGGCATTTCTGCCTACATGCTTAGCCCAAACCAACCCAATCAAACCAACATTTACAATACACACAATAGATGACACCATTTATTTCAAGGTTAAAAATCAATCCTTCACATCACATACAGACAGCAATGGTTACACAATCTACTTGTTTTATGAATATCATTTCAAAATTCACGGTGTAGATGATTCCTATGCTTGGCAATCTTCACAAAGAACATGGGAACAATCAGAAACTGAATATACTCTGGTACCTTTTAACGGATGGGCTTTCCAGAGTGACCAATATGATATTCAGATAAGGGCGTTAATAGGAACCCACACTGTTAGGTCACCAATGTATGGGCAAAGTGAACCCATGTTTGAAGGAGTTTATAGCGACTGGAGTAACATTCAAACAGTAACATTAAATTCATCAGCTTCCACATCTGCCTCATCACCATTACCAAATACTTCACCAACCACTCCAGAATCATCAGCACCAAACCAAACTAATTATGGAAATACCATATTTGACGTAGCTACATGGATAGGCATTGCTTTAGTAGTACTGTTAAGTGCTATTGTGACACTATTGATAACTATCGTTGTGTATCTACATAAGAAAAATAGGGTTTTCCATCAGCAACACCACACCAACACGCAACACAAACACAAAACCCAAAGAAAACAAAAACACACACCTATAAAAAACGCTATGTTTCATAACCCAAACGTAACTTCCATGAAAATATTTATCCGCTTTTGTGTTTCTTCCAGCATCGACCGTGTTGATGGTGAACTTTAATGAAAAGATTTTGTCTACTCTTAATGGTATTAATTCTTAGTTGTGAGTTTATATCAATTGGTATAGTGCAGGCTCAGTCTAAACCGTCTGTTCCAGAATTCACAGTAAAACTAGTAGACAACTCATACAATGTACCACCCACACAATCAACCGACCCCTACACAGGAAAAACCACAACACAACCAAGCTATCACGTAGAAGAAAAAGAAATAGAAATAACCATCAAAAATCAAAACTACCCTAGCAAATTGATGTATAATATCCGCACCAAAGGACACTTTGAAGAAAACTGGACCGAAATGTTCAGTGCCGGTGGCTCAATGTATCCACATCAATCTAACAGTAAGTATACAATAATAACTATATCCTCAAATAATTATCCTGATGGTGCACAAGTTGATTTTCAAGTAGAAGCTATGAGTGGAGGAATTAGTCAAGAAGTTTATTCAGGTCTTGGAACGTTCGATTATTTTGATGGCGTAACAAGTGGGTGGAGCAAAACACAAACTCTGACTATTGACAAAAATAGCAATGGCGCATACACTCAAGCACCGGATACCTCTGAAATACCACCTAATATAAGTCAACCAAAAAGTTTTACTTGGATAAACCTTGCCTGTGTTGTCCTTATAGCGGTCGTAATAACAGTCATCGTAATGTTTTTTATTTTTAGAAAAACAAGCAACATAATAACTTGAGGCAACCTCCGGAAACCAATGTTTTACGCCTTATTTCTCCAAATAAATACAGTTAACCCAGCACAATTTCCATACTTTACCCTTTACTACACAATATACTGTTGATAGCTAAAAGGGGTTTTCGGAAGCTGCCTAAAGACTAAGATCTATACTTTTCTGCATAATTCTATTAGTTTAGGCATCAGTGTATATGCATGTTCAATGAGACCTAAATTCCCTTTAGCACACTGTTGCTCACAAAACTTTTTTTTGCCATCACCTAAGGTGTCTCCTGAAATTAGCAGAGGTACTGGGGTATCACTGTGTACTTTTAAGTCACATGGTGTTGCATGATCAGTTGTAACACAGATAAGTGTGTCGTTTAGTGTTATTTGTTTTAGTAGTGGACCAAAAAAGTATTTATCAACTGCTGTAATACTTTGAGTTTTAAGTTCACAGTTACCGTCATGTCCTGGTTCATCAGGACCTTTTAGATGAATGTAAAGGCAATCATATTTGGGTAATGTGTTTAATAACGTTTTAACACGTAACTCATAGTCTTGTTGTAGATTTCCTGATGGTGGTGGTAAAAGGGTAGCATCCATGCCTGCAAGTTTAGCAATACCTTGTTCAGTGTGCATGTCTGCTAAAGCTGCAAAACTCAAATTGTACTGTTGATTAATGTTAAAAAATTTAGGCAATAAACTGGAGGCATCCCGTGTTAAAAGTACATTAGCTTTTAACTTGTTTTCCGTAACACGTTTTATGTTAACTGGATGTTCTTCCCAGAGTTCATGAGTTTTCATGATGAATTCGTTCACAATATTTGCAGCATTTTTTGCAGCCTCTGTGTCTTCAAGTGGTTCAACAGTTTTTAAAACCATATCTACTTTTTCTTGTGCTACCCCTAACCCGTTTATAATGGAATATGCAGGATCACTGTTAGAGATTTTACCTGACAAATGTTTATCTTTGCTTTGTATAACTATTACTGCTCTGTGTCCAATAGTATATTTAAATTCAAATGTTGCAGGATATGATTCTATTTTGATTTGCTGTGTTGCAGCTTCTGCTAATTGTGCAACTTCAGGCGTGGTGAGATTTCTTCCAGCTCTACGGTCAAGCAAAATTTTACCGTCATCAGCTACAGTGGCAAAATTACAGCGTATAGCTAAATCACCATCGTTCATAACAAGACCTGCACCTACAGCTTCAATTACCCCTCGACCAGTACTATATTTAAATGGATCATAACCTAAAAGCGAAATTACCGCGGCGTCACTTTCAGGAGCAATTCCTCTACCAACTGTATACATTAATCCAGTTTTACCATTTTGAGCCAACGCATTCATGTTTGGTGTTTCAGCTACTTCTAAAGGCGTTTTATTATCTAATCGTTTAGTGGGTATATCACCCATACCATCTATTACAACATAGATTAACTTTTTCAATTAACCTGCACCTTCAAATTTTTTATAATCCATTTAATTGCTTACCTAATTACCTTTATTACTTTTATTCTTGTTCTACTGGAACTTGATGTTTTACGCAAAGAGTTACATAGTTGTTAGTGATAAATAGATAATAGTTGGTTTATTTAGTTTGATAATTTTATTCATGTTTTTGGTTGTTTAAAAGAATAAATAATCTGAAAACTAAGATTGAATAGGTGTCATGTTTAGTCAATACGGTCAACCTGACAACCACAAACACCTTATATACCAAAAAACCATACGTTCATAATCATCGCACACATTTTGCAAGTCACTTTTTCACAATGAACTAAACTATTACATGACTATAAAAATAATGGGTCTATAGGTTTTTACAACCAAAATATTGGTGGCGTTCAAACATAGGCTAGAATTCTTATAGGCTACTTCCAGCCTCTAATGTTGTGCAAACACAAAGGAGGTGAAAGCAACCTGACAAACAACAC
>WRNB01000124.1 GCA_009776805.1 Candidatus Bathycorpusculum grumuli
ATTACAACTTTGTCTTCAGATGTTAGTAGTGATGTTAGGTATTGTATGCCGTTTGTGTTGTTTTCGAAAAAGAATTCTTTTTCTATGTCTCCATTTTGGTTTATTAGTGCGGCTCGGCATTTTGCCTTGCCTATATCTACTCCAACGTATTTTGTCATTTCTTTTTTTCTCCTGCTGGTTTTTGGTGGCATTCTCTCATTCGGACGGTGTGTCCAGTTCTTTTAGCCGCTCGGGTTAAGCCCAGTCTACTCAACGGTCGTTTTGACCAAGTAACGTTCGGGCTAACCAGCAAGGTAAACTAAAGGCAGGATCTTTCATAAAGTCTATTCTGTAAACAGGCTAATAGCCACTTCAACCCTTTATTGGGTAATCATGAAGAGCACAAAAATCATCATTGCATGTATGATTTATCATTTATCTTGGAATCATCTCTAAGTTAGAGAACATGTTTAGTTTAAAATTGGTTTGTATAATTTGTATACCATTTGTATACAAAGCATAATAATTTTCATGTGTTTGACGTGTAAACTTGTTATGTTCAGGACTTTGGCTGTGTTATAAAAGTATAATTTACAAAAAAATGAAAGAGAGCTAATAGAATATTTTGGCTATAATGTTTGCTTTGTTATCAAATATTTCTGCTTTTTCTTCGGTGTTCACTTTATCATTTGCGTTGCCTATTATAACCTCAACAGTGGCCGGAAGTATGGGTAGTACTATGCTTTTCTTTGCTGTGCCTAAGTCTACTTTGTATAGAAATTCTAGGTCTTGGTTGTCATAGGTGTAGGTGTATTTGATTTGGACGTAGGTTGAAGTTGAATTTGATTCGGATTCTACTAATATATAGCCTGCATAGTCCACTTTATCGTAGAATATCGTGGTTGTTTTACCTGTTTCTTGATGCAATGTATTGTTGTATACCACTTCTGTAACCGTCAAGTTTAGGTGTTGTTGTGCTTCTTCGTAACGTTCGTTCATGGTTGTTATTTGCTCTTTTAGGTCGGTAATTTCTATGGTTTGTTCTTCAGTTTTATTTTGGAGCATAAGTAATGCCGCTACCTGATTGGTCAATGTTGCTATTTGGTTGTTTAGTTCATTGATGGTTTTGTCTTTTTTGTCTAACATGTCTTGGGCGGGGTTGAGAGTAAATGCGGCGATTGTGCTGACTGCAAGTATACTGCATATTACGCCTAACGCTATAACTATGGTGCGGGAACTCTTATCACCCCTACCACCCTTATCAATGCGCTTATCACCCTTGTCTGGTTTATTTTTTAGAGTGGTAAGCAGTAGTGCCGCTGTTGAGAGTATACCTGTGCCGATTATGGCGATTGAGAGTATAAACAGATCTTTTTCGAAACCTGAAAAAGATAGAGTCACTTTAACCGCTGTAGTGCTGTTTTCTGGCAAATGGACTAAAATGGTATAACCTCCTCTGCGGTTTGTCTGTTCATTAAAGACACCCTGTACAACGTTTTCATATGACCATGTGGCATCAAGAGTTTTGCTATTATTCCATTGTTTTACAGCACCCTCATCTAAAATATATACACTTACCGTATTATTTGCCCTGATAGTGACACTAAAATCTCTATGGAACATTAAAAAATCTGAATACATAATCCACCCACTAGTAGCTCCTTCTTCTTCATTGCCAAAATTCATAACTCGTGGAATCGAGTTTGTTCTCATCACTGTAACAACTAACAAAGAAAGACCTATCAAAAAAACAATCAAACATAACCTCAAACCTCTTTTCATATCTTATTCTCCTTTTTAGTCAATCTCCATTTTACGAGTGTAATATACGTATGAGAAAACAAACAAGACTGATGAAATTCCGATAACCACTAAAAGACTTATAAGCGCATCAACCGTTGCCGGTGCAACTGAAACTCCGCCTATTGGTAGAACGCCATGGATTTTCTGGCTGATGAAGACAAAGCCGTTAGTGAATCTGCCTGTGAAAGAAACAATGTTTGTGCTGGGTGCTATGGTTTCGATTCCAAAAAAGAGTAAGGCGGATACCAAGATGGAGAGCATTTCATTTTTGGTAATTACCGATAAGGTGGTAGCTATGGTGCAAACCAGCAGAAGCTGAAGTGCAATAAGTAGTAGTGAGGTGTAGAATAGTGGTTCAAGGGGGATAAGGGCTAAGAGGTATATTTGTAGTGCAAACGCACCTGCGTATATTGCGAAAAGCACCGTGAATAGGGCAAGGAATTTGGCTAAAAATAGGTGGCTTCGCTGTACGGGATAGGATAGGATTAGTTTTGTTTCTCCTTTAGATATACTGCCTGCAAAGCTATGACAAACCAGTGCTCCGGCCACAAAAATAAGAAACAGGAAAACGGGTTGTATTCCTGAAAGAAGATTACTATAACTATACGTTGCCGACGTTGCAATGATGGTGGGCGTTAATACGGTGCAGATGGCGATAAATATTACAATTTCTACAATTGGAAACGCCAAGTACTCCTCAATCTCCCAAGCAAAAAGTTTCCGCAGTTGGCTTGGAGGCTTGGGTTTATTCACGTTCCTTTTTGATTGTTGATGTGGCTGCAAGAGAACCTCTTTAAATACTACGTCAAGATTTTGTTTTGACTGAGCAACAGATGTGTTATTTCCTTTCTGTGCACGGAGCATTATTTGTGATACTGCAAGTATTATAAAACCTACAACTATAACAGTTAATGAGAAATATAGTAAATCATGTTCATAACCTGACAATTTATACTGCATATTACTTATAATGGATTGATCAACAGAGTTGGCAGTTGTAAAAAAGAGAAAGGCATAGTTGTCTCTATGGGGAATGTGTACTGAGACTGTTTGTGTTGTTACATCTTTTGCAACCCAAACCGGTTTAAGGGTTCCCTCTGAGAGCCAAAGGCTTATACCCTCACTATCCAGAAGATAAAGATCTATAGTACAATTGTGGTTTTTTGTTATGTCTAAACTAAGATCCCGCGGTGGGAACGCATAAGACATTCCTGTACTGCGGTGTTCTGTTGCTGAGTTGAAAGAATTTGGTCCAAAACCAAGACCGCCGACAGGGGTAATGGAGCTTCGGTAAATAGTGCCTACTAAGAAAGAGAGACCTATCACCAAAAAAAGTATGCCTATAACTGCGAGTCGTTGGGTTTTATTTCGCATTAGTCAACCTCCATTTTACGGGTAAAATAAACAAATACGCCTATCAGCACTATTGCGACAACAAAAAGGGGTGTTGCTATGGAAATAAGTGCTTGTTGTGCTGTAGCAGGAGGCTCAAGTATTGAATATGAAAAATTTGGGTGGAAGACTTGTTGGAAATAGCTGAAAATGTAGGTGAATCGCCCGTTAGATGAGAGATAACTACGGTAGTCAAAAGCCATATCAAGCCCAAAAAGCAAGAGAAAAGAGGCTAAAGTCGACATTAATTCGCTTCTAAGTGCTATTGAAATGCCCACTGAAACAGCACAAACCAGTAACAAATGTAGAAACATTGTAAATATTGATATGTAAAACATGGGTTCTAATGGGCTAAGTGAACTAAGGTATAGATTTAAGGTAAACGCTGATGCGTACACGCTAAAAACTATCAAGGTGAGGGCGATGATTTTTGATGTAAAGACTTGCCATCGTTTAACGGGGTAAGATAGTATTCTTTTGAGTTCTCCCTTTCCAAGGCTGCCTGCAAAACTGTGTGAAAATAGAGTACATGTAACAAGGGTTAATATGAGAAAAATTATGCTTGCTCCATCATATAGATTAATGTAGCTGTTGGACAGTGACCTAGGGCTAGACGATTGAATCAGAACGGCTACAATTGCTGATGCAACAATTAACAAAAGGGTGGGTAGGTTTAGGCATCCTTCGATTTCCCAGAGCATTAGTCTTGAAAACGTTTTTGGGTTTGTTTTGTTCATGTTGGTTTCTCTCCAACAGTTTGCGTATAAATCTCTTCAAGAGTTCCCAGCATCTGTTGGAAGCTTTTTAGCCGTAACTTTAGTTTGGAGGCTATCTTGGGTATGTCTTCGTTGAACACTTCGGGGTTGTTCACTTTACAAAATACTTTGTCGCCCTCTATCCAGACCTTATCAACGGTGTCTAATTTTTGAATTGTTTCAGCAAACACTTGTGGATTAGACACTTCAATTTTGTAGATGCTGGCTGAGTATTTTTCTGTTAGATTGTTCATGTAACCTTGGTCTACTATTTTTCCTTGGTCAATTATTATGAGCCAGTTGCAGATTTTCTCTAAGTCACTAAGTATGTGGGTAGAAATAAGAAAGTTGGTTCCGTGTTTTTCATGCATGTCTTTAATTTTTTTCAGTAGGGTTATGCGACCTAGTGGGTCAATGTTTGCGGTGGGTTCGTCAAGTATGGCCATTTCAGGACTGCCAATTAGTGCTTGGGCTAGGCCTAATCGTTTAAACATGCCTGCTGAATACGTTTTTATGGGTTTATCTTGGGCATAAGTTAAGCCTACATCTTTAAGCAACTCATTGACTGTTGGGTTAATTTGAGATATGCCGTATAGTTTTGCTACATGTACCAAGAAACGTTGGCCACTAAAACTGCCTGGGTATACATTAGTTTCATGCATAACACCCATTCTGCGCCTTATTTCAAATGAGTCATGCCAACAATCCAAACCAAATACTGTTGCTGTACCGCCATTGGACTGTATTAATCCTAAAAGGATGCCTATGGTGGTGGTTTTACCTGAGCCGTTTTTGCCTATAAACCCTGATATGCCTTTAGGGGCTTGCATATTTAAGTCGTTTAAGGCAGTTACCTTTCCAAAAGTTTTCATTAAATTTGTTGTTTTAATTATTTGATCTTCCATTTTGTTCCCCACTTTTTTGTAAAGCCCTTTTTGTGTCTATTCTGGTTGTGGTTGTTTTGTGTGATTTTATTTTGCTGCGTTAAGTTTTGTATTGATCATGTTTGTAGTGTTAGTGTTTGATTTTTGGAAAGCTATTTCGCCTTTTTGTGTTATTTGGTAAAATTTTCGTTGCCCAAAATCAGTGACTTTGACTAACTCATATTTTTCTAAAAGTTTTAGATGTCTGTATACGGTACGCCAGTTTAGTTCTAGATGAAGTGCAACTTCATTACAGCCTTTTGCATCAGAGCGCAACAGAGTCAATATTTTTTTCCTAGAAATAGATCCTTTTGATGTGCTAAGTAATAAAGTAAAACCAGTTTCAACGCCGGCATTATTTATCTTGGTCACAACTCCTGTGCTTTTTAAGGGGGGGGGG
>WRNB01000125.1 GCA_009776805.1 Candidatus Bathycorpusculum grumuli
TATTAACGTGTTTTTTTTGTAGTGTGTGTTTTTTCAAAAAATGGTAAATGTGTTGGTATGTCGATTTTTAAGTAGTAATCAATTCTAGGTTGACAGCATTGTGTATTCAGTAACTATAAACGTCATTATTACGGCGATTTTTCCATCAGTCATCATTGACATCAGCTTAAATATGACGTTATTCGCGCCGTCTACCGCATAAAAAAACGAAAAAAACGGCTTACTACAGCAGAATTTCGCTTACTAAATACAGATTCTATGTATACCCTTCGCTTCTCTTTCGCTTTACTTTTTTAAATATTTCCATAATTATCAGCAAAGGTATTGTACATAAAAACATGAGCAATATCTTTCCAACAGACAACACTTCTAAACTTAATACTGTTCCTAACATGTTAGGTGTTAAGACTATACCAATTTGTACAAGTACACAAATTGTTAAGGATATTAAAACAAAGAGGTTATTACGAATACGGACTTTTAAGAATGATGTTAACTCACTTCTACAATTTAATATATGAATATTTTCCAGAAATACCATTAGTAATAAGACATATGTTCTAGCCTGAACAATATCAACCCCAGCATAATTAATTAAATAATAATATACACTAAAAGCTATAATACCTATTGTTACTGCCGCAAGCAACAACTCTTGAATTAACAACTTGTTAAATATCCTTTCTTTTGGACTTCTTGGCTTTTGCTGCATTACCCAGTCCTCACCTTTTTCAAAAGCAAGAGCCACATCCTGTATACCATTTGTAATAAAATTCAACCACAATAATTGAACAGCAATAAGAGGAACATCTAAACTAAAAACAATTGCCAACAAAAACAATATAATCTCGGATAATCCTGTAGAGAGCAACAAGTTAATTACATTTCTAACGTTGCTATACGCAATTCGTCCTTCTTTTACGCCTTTTACAATACTGGAAAAGTTATCATCAGAAATAATCATATTTCCGGTTTCTTTAGCCACATCTGTGCCACTTCCCATGGCGATACCTATGTTAGCAGCCTTTAAAGCAGGAGAATCATTCACACCATCTCCAGTAACAGCAACAAATTCACCTTGCCTTTTAAATGACTCAACTATTTCTAATTTTTGCAGAGGAGTTACTCTTGCAAACACTTTTGTTATGCTTATTTTTTTATCTAATTCTTCAATACCTCTATTAGAATATTCTTGCAATATATCGCCTGTGACAACTTCGCCATAATTTGTAAGCATATTCAACTTTTTTGCCACAGAGTACGCAGTTAATGGATGATCACCGGTAATCATTACAGTTTTGATACCGGCTTTTTTACATGTTTGTATTGCATCTATGATATCATCTCTTATGGGGTCTACAAATCCGATCAAGCCCATAAAAACAAGTTTAGGAACATCATTTAATCCATAAGTGTCTTTTCTTACAAAACCCTCGTTTATTCCTGTTGCAACAGCAATTACCCTAAAGCCTTCCTTTGCAAGCTCCTCATTTTGATTCAATATCAACTGTTTATCTACAGGCCGTATTTTATCCCCAATTATCATGCCATCGCAGAAATCCAGTATTTTTTCAGGAGAACCCTTTACAGCACAATGAACAACATGATTCTCCTCGAAAAATACTGCCGAATATTTTTCCTGAGATTCATAAGGAATTGCCCCAACTATTTCAGAACTCTGTAAAGAATCCTTAGACATGCCTACTTTATAGCCCAACGCTAAGAAAGCAACATCGATTGAATCACCATGTTTTATCCAACACTGATTATCCTTCTTCAGACTTGCCTCATTATTTAAAACACCTAACTTAACAATGTGATGCACACTTGTAACATCTGATGACGTATTGTCATCATCAGACAATATAGTGCCTTCATCGTTATAACCTGCACCATTTACATAAAACTTGTCGCCGCATGGTAATAAAATTTTTTTTGCAGTTTGTTCGTTTAATGTTAAAGTTCCTGTTTTGTCACTTGCAATTACTGTACAACTTCCCAAGCTTTCAACGGAATATAATTTTTTCACAATTACATTTTCTTTAGCCATCCTATGGGAAGACCTTGAAAGCGCAACAGTTACAGCAACTGATAATCCTTCAGGTATTGCAGAAACTGTTAAAGAAATTACCAGAAAGAATATTTCTTGTATCATGTATCCTTTATAGAATAAAAAGAACGCAACTATAACTGCAAATATGGCAAAAAATTGTCCGATTTGTCTAACGAATTTATCTATTCTTATAACAAGGGGAGATTTTGTTTCTTTTGTGTTCATTACCTTATCTGCAATTTTACCGAACTCTGTATTAACACCTATTTCAACTACAACGCCAAGTGCCCTTCCACTTGAAACAACTGTGCCTGCATAGGCAATGTTGCTACATTCTGATATAGCAGTTTGCTCTTTAAAGATCAGGGTATTTTTAATGACTGACAGAGATTCTCCTGTTAAAATAGACTCATCAACCATAAGGTTCTGAGTTTTTATTAATCGTATATCAGCAGAAATTTTGTCCCCTGATTCTAAGACGACAATATCACCAAGGGTTAAATATTCTGAATCAATCTCGAGCTGTTCACCATTTCTTAAAACTTTTGTTTTTACCTTTATCATGTTTTGAAGTTTTTTAGCACTTTTTTCAGCATTCCATTCTTGATATGCCCCTAAAACACTGTTAATGATAATTACAGCTAATATGAAAAATGCGTTAGTTAATTCGTTAATAATAAATGATAAAACTGTTACGGCTATTAGAATAATAATAATTGGACTGATAAACTGTTTTATAAAAATCTTTGTTACGTCGTCTTTTTTTTGTTCAGGCAAACTGTTTTTTCCATATTTTTCCAGTCTGCTTTTTGCTTCTACGTCTGTTAATCCGTTTTCAGATGTATTTAGTGTCTGAAATGTTTCCTCTGACGTTTTGGTATACCACAAATTATTTATGTTTATTTTTGCTCTCCTTAAATTATAGTAGTTATGTCATAAACAACTGCTAAATTGATAATGCGAGTATAGATCATGAATATATTATTTTCGTATTTTTAGTTTGGCTTTTGTTTTTGTTCATCGGGAAATTAATATGTTTTACCGTTTGTTTTTAATATTGCAGTATAAGAGCTTGTATTCAGTAATTATAAACGTCATCGTTACGGCGTTTTTTCGTTAGTTGTCTTTGTTGTCGACTTAAATAATATGGTTATTCGCGCCTTTTGTACATAAGACTAACGAAGTTTTTGTCTCACTACAATAGAATTTCGCTTACTGAATACAGGTTCTAACAGAATATCAACATAAAACAGGTTTTTCCAACCTTAATGTTTATCGATTTAAATTAAGACGCATACCTATTTTTGTGACTATTATGTATAAATTAGGACTGTCAAAAATTTTTGCTTGCCACCTAGATAGTGAAGCATACAGTTTTTTCCCTCAATATTTGAACATGATTGAATGGTGGCTATCACATGGACGAACATCCACTACGCAAAAGAACAATAACTTTACTGCATTTAGAAATCAATTCTATAGTGAATGGACAGTTGATTGGAAAGGTTATAATAGTCAACATGCACAAACAAGTTGCTTATTTGCACTCAAAGCATTAAACTCAAATATACAAAGTAAACAAGAATTAAAACACAGTTTTGCCATTATAAGCCCAGTGTCAGTAAAAATTGAGAATAAAAAATTTATTTTTGTAACCAAACACACAAAAAAAGCCTACGTAGAACTAATACCTAAAACTCTTACACAAAATATTCTTTTAGAGCAAGCACAAAATCAACATTGGAAAATTGGACAAGTACTTTTAACCCCAAAATGGTGCGCCATACCCTTTTCAAAAGACATAGATTTAACCCAAGAAAAAGACCCAACATTACAAGAATACCTCAAATATAGTCTTGTTTGATGCAAAAAAGGCTGTTTTAAAGTTTGACGACATTAATTTGTGAAGTACTATGAATTTACGTGTGTTTAACTGGCTAAACCCTGGTAAAAGAGGTCGTGAGGTTATTTTTTCGTGTAAACCTTGTTTACAGGGCTTAAAGTTTAAAAGATATAACCTAAGGATGCTCAATCGTGGAGGTATGTAAATGAATAACATGTTCGAAGTAGAAGATAAAATAACTGATGAATGGACTTTTAAGATATGGTCTGACTGCGAAGACTGGTGTAGTCATTGTAGTGAAGAAAAAAATAAACTCTTATTTGATGATCAAACAAAAACCGCCAAGTGCACAAAATGCGGACATGTAGAAACCTATGATGAGTCAAACTGGAACTTTATTCAAGCAAAACGATACGTAGCCGCCAAATACATACCCGGCAAATACCTCTTTAATGAGTTTTCCAAAGAGATACTTTTTCAAAAATATCTCCGTGAACTCAACCACAACGACTGGACATCATGGCTTATACATGATTATGTACTTGCTAAAATGAGAAATGATAAAACAATTCAAGTTAAACTATTGGAAACGGCCAAGTTAATTGTTGAAAAAATGAACTACTCCATCAAACCTTGGAAAACTCTTTTTGAAAAAATGGATGCATCCGACCCTGAAATGTTTTATCAGGTACCTCAAATTCTCTACGAATTTGCCAAAAGAAAACTATACGAAACAACCTCAAAAGAAGACCACAACGCCATCATGCGCAGCTACCTAACAATTCTAACAAGCACCTATTGTTACAGCAGATGGAATGGTGATAGAGTTACCTGCTGGGTAGTTAGTGAAATTATACAATTATGTGACCTTGAAAGTGAGACTATAGAATTTTACAATGACCTCTTTAGTTGCGATCCACTACTAGAGGATTTCCAAGATGACCTAATTACAGGAAAAAAACGTGAAATCAACATAACCGATTCCTACATCAAATGGCAACTTAACCTTGCTGACAAGTTTTTACATCAATCAAAAGCCCTTGGAGCCGTCCAAGTTGCCTACGACGCATTAACCGAAATTCCCTAAAATTTACCTACCGTATTATCAACCGAGTCCAGTATAACTTTTTGTTTTTTATTAGGCTCCAAAGACAAAATAATGTTGTTGTCAAAAACTTTACACATCAAATTACGCAACTCCTTCAAAGCACACTCCACAGAAACCCCCACAGGCAACAAACTCTGC
>WRNB01000126.1 GCA_009776805.1 Candidatus Bathycorpusculum grumuli
ATATATATATATATATATCTTTCGTTTTTATGTTTTTTTGCAATATGGTCATAGTGTATGGTAACAGTTAAATAGCTTTATCCGTACTTATAGAAGTGGATGTTGTATGGGAATTTTGACAATGGCAACTCGTAGCTTAGTACGAAGAAAAACTCGCACACTTATAGTAATTGCTACACTAACTTTTGCTCTAACCTTGATAACTATTCTACCACCAAGCATCAGCCGACGAGAAGAATTAACACAACAAACACTTGAAGGTATGATTGGTCAGGCTGATTCTCTAAAAGAAACCGTAACGTTGACAGCAACAGAAATAGAATACAACTACCATTTATCACATAAAATAGTGGACTATGAAGAAAACGGCCAACAAATGTCTGATTTTATTATGCAACAGCAACTATTAAATGAATCTTTGCTTTCCAAGGTATTTTCAATTCCAGATATAGTTGCTACTGTACCTACACTGTCTGATTATGGAACATCCCGACAGCCTCCTATTTATGGTGTAGCAGTAGATACAGATGCTTATCAGAAAGATATGTCTCTTTTACCTACAAATATTGTCCAAGGGCGAAATCTCCAACTTGGAGACCGTGGAGTTGTAGTAATAAGTGAATATATTGCTAAAAACGCCACTATTGCCGACTTTATACCTGCTATGGAATTTGATTATGAAGTGCCTGCAGCCCTTAAGGTTGCTGAGGCTGAATGGGAGGCTAAAGAGTACATTTTTAATGTTGGGGACTCTTTTGAAGTTTTAGGTTACAAGTTTATAGTGGTTGGCATTGAGAAGTGCGGTCTTCGTTTGAGTGGTCATAGTATTACTATGAGTTTGGTGGATGCACAAACAGTTTCGGGTAAGGCTGGCCAAGCATCCTCGTGTAAAGTATTTGTTAATGATGTTGATAATGTGAACAGTGTGGTGGCACGAATTAAGGCTTTGGATTCTGATTTGGAAGTTTCTTCAGGACGCACTCAATTAAATACTGTTCAACCACTACAGAACCAAATTGAGGTGTTAATTAGTGCAGCACAAAGTAACTTGGATAAAACTCGTGGTGTGGGTATAGTTGAAATTGGGGTTAGTGTTGTTGCGGTTGTAGCTGTTGTTTTGTTTATGATGCTTTATAGTGTGCGTGAGCGTACAAAAGAGATTGGTACATTGAAGGCTATGGGTGCTAGTACATCAAGAATTTTAGGTCAGTTTATGCTTGAGGGTGTATTGTTGTGTGTTGTGGCGGCGGNGATTGCTGTAGCGATTAGTACTTTTGTGTTGCCACAGCTATCTAATTTAATGTTGCCTTATCCTACGTTAGAGGGTGTTGGTGTATTATGGGATGCGAATGGTGTAATGGGTTTGTCGGGGGTTCGTACTCCTGTTGGGGCTACTTTTGTTATGCCTGGTGAGGATATTAGTAATATTGGAACTTTTTTGAGTGTTGGGTGGTTGTTGCTAAGTTTTGGGTTGGCGGTAGGGTTAGGTGCGGTTGGGAGTTTGTATCCGGCTTTGAAGGCTGCTAGAACTAAGCCTGCGGAGGCAATGCGTTATGAATGATGTGTTGTTAAAAATTGAGAATCTAACTAAACTTTATAAGTTTGGTAAATGTAGTGTGCGGCCTTTGGTTGATCTTGATTTGGAGGTGGAGAGGGGTGAGTTTGTGTCTGTTATGGGGCCGTCGGGTAGTGGTAAGACTACTTTGTTAAATATTATTGGTTGTATTGATCGGGCAACAAAAGGGAATGTGTTTTTAGATGGAATTGATGTTGCACGTTTTTCTGAATCGATGCTTTACAAGATTCGTCGTGATAAAATTGGGTTTGTGTTTCAGAGTTTTAATTTGTTGCCTTATTTGAATGCTAGGGAGAATGTGGAGTTGGCTATGGAGCTTTCGGGTAAGTTTAAGGGGGAGCGTAAATGTCGGGCTTTGGAGTTTTTGGGTTTGGTGGGTTTGGGTGGTAGGGAGTTGCATAGGCCTTCTAGGTTGAGTCAGGGGGAGCAGCAGCGTGTTGCTATTGCTAGGGCGTTGGTTAATGATCCTGCTATTGTTTTGGCTGATGAGCCTACGGGTAATTTGGATGTTGTTAATAAGGGTGAGATTATGCGGTTGCTTTTGGAGCTTAATCAAAAACGTGGTACGACTATTGTTGTGGTGACGCATGATGAGCAGGTTGCATTGCAAACTCAGCGTGTGGTATATTTGCAGGGTGGAAAGATTGTTAAAGATAAGCAACAAAGAAATGGTATTGAAAATGTGAATTAAAGGATTGTGTTAATGATGATGTGTGGTTTTAAAAAGTTTGTTAGTTTGTTAGTTTGTTGTTTGTTGTTTGTTTCTTTTTTGTTTGTTGGGTTAGTTCAGGCTGTAACTGTTGAAACTGTGACTGTTGGGGGTACACCTTATGATTTAGCAGTGACTCCTGATGGTAAATATGTTTATGTTCCAATTGGAAGTGATGGTGTTGCAGTAATTGATACGTCTACAAACAAGTTATTAACAACGATAAATACAGAGAAATTTTCTCGTAGTGTAGTTGTTGCACCTGATGGTGAGTATGTTTATGTTGTAAATGATTTTCCTGTAAATATGGGTAGTGGGGCATCAGTTTCTGTTATTAGTGTGGTTACTAACAAAGTAACAAAAACTGTACAAATCGAAGGAACTTCTTTGGACGTGGCTATAACATCAAACGGAAAATATGTTTACGTATTAACTAGTAATTCAGTTTTGGTAAATGTTGGACTTAATGAAAAAAAAGTGTTTGGTTTAGTCACGGTAATAGATACTGATACTTATGATGTTGTAACTACTGTATCTGCTGGTTTTTCTTCTTGTGCTATAGCTATAGCATCTAATGGGTGTGCATATGTTGCAAATGGTGATGGTACACTTTCGGTGATAGATGATTCTTTTAATGTTGAGACGAAAAAAATAGCGGATGAAAATGTTGGTTTTCATGATATAGCTGTGACTCCTGATGACAAGTATTTGTATGTTGCATTGTTTGATGAGGTTTTGGTGGTAAATGCAGATAATAATTCTGTGGTTGCTGTTGTTACTGGGCTTGGGGCTTGTAATGGTGTGGCTGTAACGCCTGATGGAAAACATGTTTACGTTACAGATGGAGGGAATAATGCTGTTTCAGTGATAAATACTGCTACAAATACTGTTGAATATACTATGTATGCTGGTCCAAGTCCTTATGGAGTGGTTATATTACCCAATGAAAAATTTGCTTATGTGACAAATCTTGATGGTAAAATGGTGGGAGATTATGATCTTGAGTTTACTGGTAGGGTTTCAGTAGTTAGTACAGATCCAAACTTGGTTACAACTTTATCACCAAATAATGGTTCTAATTTTGATGATTATGATTTATCAATTAATACTGATTTTGACACAGATGAAACTAACTTTTTTAGTTCAGCCGTATTTCTTCAAATGTTGTTATTTATAGTAGTGGTGTGTGTTTTGTTGGTTGTTATTTTTGTGGTGGTTAAACGTGTAAGACACAGACCAAAAATGGATAATTTAGTAAATTCTAATATAAGCGATGGTGTTAGTCGCATTTTAGTTATGCAGGTGTGAATTTTGTTTAGGGGTGTTTGTTGTGTCGTTTGTGCGTAGAGCTTTTAGGTCAGTTTTTAGGCGTTGGGCACGCTCAATTTTAGTAATCATAGTTTTATGCTTCATTTTTGCATTGCTGATATCTATTCCTCCAAGTATTGTTGCAAGCCGAAAAACTACACAACAAACAATTGACCTTTTAACTGCTAACGCCAAGGAAATTAATGCTACAGTAGGATTAGTAGCAACACAGATCAATTGTAAACTACCTGAAACAACTATTTTCTCGTCTGAAAACGACAACAAAACTATGGTGGTACAACCGCTTATGAATGTGACCCAGTACACAAACAATATCACCTCAATGCCTCATGTTAAATCAGTGTTTCCTGTGTATGAGGTAGAGGTGAATGTTTCGGGGTTTGTGTTTGAGGTTTGTGGGTTGCCTTTGGATGATGCTTCTTTGTTTACTGTTGGGTCTTTGCTTTTGCCTTCTAATGTTGTTGAGGGTCGTAATTTAGAGTTGGGCGATATGGGTGTGGTGGTGTTGCAGAGGCAAGTTGCTGATTTTTTTGAGGCTGAGGTTGGTGGGGTTGTTGGGTTTTTGGGTGGAGAGTTTCGGGTGGTGGGTGTGGAGGGTTTTACAGCGTTTAATCGTACGGTTGTTTATGTTGGTCTTGGAGATGTTTGGTTGTTGTCTGGTAATGTTGGGAATGTTACGAGTGTTAGGGTTGTTGTTGATGATGTAGCTAATGTAGAGGAGGTTGTGAGTGAGTTGAGTGTGGGTTTTTCTGAGTTGTCGGTTTCTTTTTCTGCTGGATTGGTTTATTCGGTTCTTGATGTGCGGTCTTCAACTGAAACGCAGTTGGAATTGGCGCAGGTGTCTTTGAGTGAGATTGAGGGTATGGGTTTTGTGGAGTTGGGGGTTGTGTTGGTGGTTGCTTGTTTTTTGGTTTTGTTTGTTATGTTGTATACTGTGCGTGAGCGTACGTGTGAGATTGGGGTGTTGAGGGCTTTGGGTGCTAGTGGTTGGTCGGTTTTAGGTCAGTTTGTGTTTGAGGGTGTGTTTTTGTGTTTTGTTGCTGGTGTGTTTGGTTTGGCGGTTGGGGGTGTGGGTGTGTCTTTTTTTGCTGGTTTATTGTTACCGTCTCCTGTGGTTGGGGGTGTGGGTTTTTTGTCTTTAGATGGTGTGGTTATGGGTGAGGTTTCATCGCAGGTAGTTTCGGTGGGTTTGACTTTGGATTTTGTATTGTTTGGTTTGGGTATAGTTGTGTTGTTGGGTGTAGTTGGTAGTTTGTATCCAGCTTGGCGTGCATCAAGGATAAAGCCAGTTGAGGCTATGCGTTATGATTAATTACCTGACTTTTTAACCTTTTTTATACACTATGTTTTATCTGTTTCTTGATGTTACTTTTCCATACATACTCACAAAACTACACAAACTTTTTAAAC
>WRNB01000127.1 GCA_009776805.1 Candidatus Bathycorpusculum grumuli
GAGGTTAGGGAGTATTGGCAAAGTACCAAAATAAAGTCTTTAGTTCAAAGAGGTGAGTGGAGGGGTTTGCGATCTATAGCTATGGTACAACGTACCACAATAAAAAATGGAGATACCACCATAGAAAAACGTTATTTCATTAGCAGCTTACCCTTAAATGTAAGTGAGGTTGCTTTGGCTGTTAGGGGTCATTGGCGTATTGAGAGTTTTCATTGGTGGTTGGATGTTGTTTTTAGGGAGTATGGTTGTAGGGTGTTGGATAGGGGTGTGTCGTATAATTTGGGTGTGTTTTGTTGGTTGTTTTTGAATTTTTTGTGTTTGTTGGATGTGGGTCGTGTGGGTGTGGTTAGTTTGCGTAAGCGTCGTTTTATTTTTTGTTGTAATCCTGGTGGGTATTTGGAGCAGGTTTTGTCTCTTTAGTTTGTGTTTTTTGGGTTTATCGGTTGGTGTTTGGTTGTGGATATTTTTTCGTGCGATTGTCGTGGAGGGTCATTGCCTTTACGCATCAACTGTAGGATGCTTTTTTCATGTTTTCCCAGCTTAAAGCCAAGTAACTTCTTTGGTGTTGACATTTAGTAATCCTTTTCTATTTGGGTTACAACGGTTGCAAAAAATTGGCATTATTCCTTCAGAATCCATGTTTTCTGCGGTGAATTCGTGGTCGTTATCGCAATGGTTACAGTGTACCAAAAAAGTGTTTGTTTTAAAGTCTATGTGTTCAAAGAGCAGGTTTTCTTTTTGGGTTATAATTGTTGACTTTTTGAAATTAACCTGATACAGTTTCCCACAATTGCAATTATACCCAACTGCTAACAACACAGCTTTTGGTTCCTTTCTAGTATTTTTGGTCTCTTGTTCTTCTTTAGTGAAATCTTTTGCTTGTGAAAATAGGTTATCTGTCTCAAATGTTTCTGGGGGTTTGTCTTGTTGTTCTGCTATGGTATTTGTGTTATGATTGGTGTTGTTTGAGTGGGGGTTGATTGTTTTTTCATGTAACAGGGTGTTTGGTTGATTTTGTGTTCCATTAGGCAGATATCTGTCTCTATTTGGCCATGATGCGGTGGTAGGTTGGTTTTTTTGTAGGAATGGTGTTAGGAGTCGTGTTAGGAGGTGGGTGGTTAGGGGTTTTTTGTAGGTTTCTGATAGGCTTTCTTGTTGGTCGGCTGGGAATTTGGAGAGGAGGTGGAGTTGTTCTAGGGTGAATTCGGGATGTTTTTTTAGAGAGTCTTCTAGGCTTAGTCGTGCTTTGGGGACAAAGTTGTCAAGGGAGAGTAGGTGTTTGAGTTCTTTGTTTGTTAGGGCGTCTTTGTATGTTTCTTCTATGTTTATGCCGTTGTCTTGGTCTTTTTTTATGATGTCGTGGAGTTTGAACCAGTTGAATCGTCCGCGCCATTTGTTGTAGCTGACGCAGTAGGCTCGGGCTTGTAGGTCATCGGCTTGTAGGATTATGGTTTCGAGTTTTTCCCAGCCAAGTTCTTTTGCAATTGTCCAGCGATGTTCGCCATCTATTATTTCGTAGCAGTAGTGGTCTTTTTCTGGTATTGGTCTTATGATGATGGGTAAAGTTTTTTCTGGACCTGCTTGGATTAGGCATTGTTTTAGGGCTTCTTTTTCCTGTTCATTTAGGAAATTGCTGTTCCAAGAGTTGGCTTTGATTTGGTTGAGTTTAATTTTCAATTAAGCCTAGCTCCTGTGATAGGTATTCGCGGAATTTTATGGCGGCGCATTGTTTGGGTACTGGTGGGGCAGAGTGTTTTAGGGCGGTGGTTAAGGTGGATAGTTTTCCTGTTCCTATATTTGATAGTTGGGCAAATGTGGGTGGGTGTAGGCGTTCTGCGAGTAGGTTGTCTGCGGCAAGGATTGCTGCGGCTGCGACTATTTTTGTTCTGCGGTATGTTATACTTCCTTGGTTGTTGTGGATTATTTGGATGGCGTAGGGGTCTAGGATGTTTGCGTAGTTGTTGGTGATTATGTGTTCTTGTTCGAGTTGGGTTACTATTTTGTGTATGTGTGCGGTGGCAAGTTCTATGTCGGGGAGGTGGGTTTGGTTTTTTACAAAGTGGTTGGCGCGTTTTTCGGCTTTCATTAGGTTTATGTTTCCTGTGTATGGTCTTATTTTTTGGGTGTATTCGTCGTAGCTTAATGGGTAATTTAGTTGTTTTAGGGCGTTCCATATGGATAGGGTGGTTAGTTCGTTTTTGGTGAAGCGGATTTTGTTTGGGTTGTGATGTTTCATGTTGTGTCGTATTTTGCATACGTATTTGGTTGCGTTTTTGATTACGTTTACTGGAAAATTTAGCATTTGGACTATCCATTTTATTTCTTCGGCTGTGTCTAGTTCGAGTCGTTGGAAGGATTCGGTTTCTGTGCCTATTGAACTGTTTGTGTATATGATGGGGTTGTCGGGGTCATTTTTAGGTATTCTGTCGGCTGGTGGCGTAAAGTTTTGTGTGTCTAGTACTAAGCCGCAGGTGGTGCATACGGTTTCTCCTTTTGTTTCGTCATATAGGATGTTGGTGTTGTTGCATTCGGTGCAGTGTTCAGTTTCGTACATTTTTTGTTGTCTTCCGTGAATTTGTGTGTAGGGGAATTGTATGTTGATTATTGTTGTTGTTGGGTTTTGTTTGAGTTTTTTTGGGTAATTTTTTTTGGTTTCTTATTTTTTTCATTTTTTTTCTCCTTTAGTTTGCCAAGTCGTGTTTGCTTGGTCTTAAAAGTCTGTAACGTGTAAATATTTAAAACCGAAAAAAATTATTCCGATTGGTATAACAAATCGTTGGTAGTGTTATAAGTTAAGTTGAGTGGCGGATTTTTTGTAGTTGTCTAGATGTTTGTGGGTTGTTTTAATGGACTGTTTTTTTGGTGTGAGGTGTATTTGGGTTGCAAAAATTTTTTTGACCAAGATTGTGTTTATTAAAATGTTTTAGGGTATTTCTGTTTTTTGTTTTTGTTGTTGTTTTTTAATTTTGTCTGGTTTTAAGTGTAGAGTTGATGATGTTGGTGTTGAGGTTCAAGGATGTAGTGGTACAGAAGGTAAGCATGTGTGAGAGGTTTGTTTTTGTTGTTGGGGTAGTTGTATGTAGTGGCGTGTTTAGGTTTTTAGTGTTTGTTGTAGGGTAGGTTGTGTGTGGTTGTGTGTGGTAATTTAGTTTTGTATAATAGCTGTGAGGGGTTGTCTAGTTTTAAATAGCAGCAGTAATAGCGGTAGTGGTGGGGAGGGAAAGGTTGGGTTTGCTTCTGAGTGCATATTTGGCAATATCAGCTCCAGAGATGCCAGTGTTGTGGTAGCTGGCTCCAACTCCCAAATCCCCACCTGCCCCAAATGCGGCACTAAAACTCAGACGGTTTGGCGTGCAGGCACCTACAAGTCACTGTTGGGTGATGTTGTTCAACGGTGGCTTTGTCGTCAGTGTGGTCTACGATTTAGTGACCCAGTAAATATTGTAGCCGCTAAAGAACGAATACATCAAGTTTGCTTTTGAGGGAAAGGTATTAAAAAGCATGGAGGACTTATCTGAGTCTGGCCAAATATGCGTAACGGAAGCGAAAAATTTGGTTGCAGAACAACAACAAAACTCAGTTCTGCGAAAAGGAGCTCTTGACATAAATGCGCTGTTAGCTAAATTTGAATGGTATTTGCAAAAAGAAGGCTATCGGACCTCAACCATTGCGAGTCGAACTAGATTGCTCAAGGTTCTTTGGCGGCGTGGTGCAGATTTTTATGATCCCGAATCAGTGAAGTCAATAATTGCTAAGCAACCGTGGTGTGAAGGCAGAAAAGGCAACGCAGTCGATGCTTATAGTAGTTATTTGGCAATGGAGGGTGGAACTTGGAATCGGCCGATTTATACGGGGGTTGCAAAGATACCGTTTGTTCCCAAAGAAACTGAAGTTGATCAATTGATAGCTGGTTGTAGTCATAAGGTTGCTACCTTTCTACAATTGCTCAAAGAAACTCGTGCTCGACCAGGCGAAATTTGGCATTGCACCGAAGATAACTTTGACTTTGAAACCAATACTGTAACTATAACGCCTGAGAAGAATAGTAATCCGCGAATCTTTAAAATGAGCCAAAAACTAGTCGGTATGCTACAACGGTTGCCTAAACTCGCGGGGAAATACTATTTTGCTTCTCCAAAAACTACTATTGATGATTTTCGAACAATCTTTGAGCAACAACGGAAAAAATTGGCTGCCAAACTTAACAATCCACGTCTAAACAAAATTATGTTTAAGACACTGCGGACTTGGGGCGGCACGATGGATTATCATCGGACTAAGGATATACTTTATGTTATGAAACGGTTGGGTCATAAAAACATTAAAAATACCCTAATTTACGTTCAACTCGATGAAGCCTTGTTCAAAGATGAAATTGATTATGTTTCCAAGGTTGCTAAAACAGAAGCTGAAGCCTGTTTGCTTATTGAGGCGGGNTTTGATTTTGTGTGTGATTTTGATGGGCATAAATTGTTTCGAAAACGATCTGATAAATAACTGCTGCTAATCTTTGCCGTTTTTTTGGGTTATCGCCATTGGACGAACCCCCTGTGTGTTTCTTTATAAATGGTGCAGGGGGTGGGATTCGAACCCACGAACGCCTACGCGATAGGGTCCTAAGCCCTACTCCGTTGACCTGGCTTGGAGACCCCTGCATATTTTTTTATCTGAGAGTATTAGCTGTTCTTATATTTGTTTGTTTTCTAATCTGTTATATGTTGTTGACGTTCTATTTTTAGTTTGTTTTTTTTGTGTTTGTTGATTATTTACGTTGTTTAGCTTATTTGATTGCTGCTTTTTACCGTAAGTGTTTTATTGGCAAGGTGTATTGTTTCGTGGAGAAGAACATGTAGGTGCCTTCGTAGCCTAGCCCGGTGGGGCGTTACCTTGGTAAGGTAATGGTCGCGGGTCCAAATCCCGCCGAAGGCTCCATTCTCTTTGGGTACAAATCCCTTACCAATTTTAAACGTCCAAAAAACCAAAAACAACAAACCAACAGTAAATGACCCCATC
>WRNB01000128.1 GCA_009776805.1 Candidatus Bathycorpusculum grumuli
GGTATGTGGCTTTTAAGTGTTTTGGTGTTTATTTTTTGGTGGATATGTTGGTTAGGCTTCAAAAATCGTTGTTTATGTTACCCACATTTGAGAATTTCGGAATAAAATCTTCAATATCAACTCGTCCATCATTATTGACGTCTGAAGCTTTTGCAGCATCCCAATTTACATCACCTTCCTGTACCATGTAGAATAGTTGCGCGGTTGTGAGATCAAGCTGATCTATTTTACCATCTTTATTTGTATCATATAATGAAAAGTATTGATTTATCACTGTCTGCACAAGATTGTTTGCTATGGAAGAGTCAATATATACCGCTTTATCTACGTCATTGTTGTAGCCACTTAGGTCAACATTAACTAGTTTTACAGTGGCAATTCCAAATTGGCCAGAGTTTGAAGAGAACACCAACTCAAAAATGTCAAAGTTATTGCTGCTGCTTACGCCATTATTATCAAGGTTGATGAGCGTGATTCGGCCTGTACAAATGTTTCCATTTTGTGTCCACTCATCGTTGAGGATGTTAAAGTTGTTTAGGCCTTTGAAGGTTTTGCTTGTAAGATATGTGCCATCGACCTCAACCCAAAGAGTAACTGTGGCAAGTTTGTTTACATTGTTAACCGAGACTGTATATGTGGCATCGTTGCCAGCTATAATGCTTGCATCGCCGTTTAAAGTGACAATTGCTGTGGTTGGGTTTGAGTTTGTTTGCCAAGATAAGACTGGGTAGTCGTCTGTAATTGCGGTGTAGGCGTTGCCAAGTTGTGCTGCAAATGTTGGGTTTTTCATTTCTGCATCAGTTTTAGCAGTTACACCAATATAGTCGTCAGAGTTAACTGCACCAGCAGCCGAAGTGTCAAGATAATAATTGTTAACACTACTTACAGTTCCACTGTTAACAAGGCCAATAAAACCACCAGCATTAGCACCAGTTACCACGCCAGTATCATAAGTATTCTCTATAACAGCACCATCAGCATTATCAACATGACCAACAATACCGCCAGATGCAGCTTGCGAAGTAACATCATCACGATTATAACTATTAGATATACTCAAACTATTACCTTGCTGAATATAACCCACAATACCTCCAGCATTATTGAGATTACCATTAATTGTGCCATAGTTGGCACAGACATCAACAGTTACACTCATAGAGATAACAGGGTTATATTGTGTAAAACTTGACGCGCCAAGAATACCACCTGTACCATAAGCAAAATAGTTAGCATTGCAATCATCAGTAATATCACCATAGTTCACACAGTTTTCAATCACGATATTGGCAGATTTGATGCCCAAATATATATTTGTCGTGCCACCAACAATGCCACCACCCTTGTAGTACGCTGTTAAATCTGCATAGTTAACGCAATTTTTTACTGTAACAATAGTATCAAAGTATGGGAATCCGACAGAACCCACGATGCCACCAACTGGGGCTGCTTTACCTGTGTTGTCCAAAGTGCCGCTGAACTCACATCCTATGATTGTGGTATCGCCAAAAGCCTCTGACACAATGCCACCGGCAGGAAAGACAATAGGTGCCCCAACCACCAAACACACATTGCTTTTGAGGTTACTGAGAATACTGTTTTTCGCATGATTTACAACACCTGCGATGTAATGATTAACATACCCCGTTCCATTTTTGACAGTGCCAGAGGTTGATAGATTCTTTATGATTGCGTTCGAAATAAAGCCAAAGAGTGAGTAATCTGCCAAACCAGTTATAGTATAACCATTGCCATCAAAGACGCCTTTAAAAGAAGCATATCCCGGGGTACCTGGTCCTGTGTCTGGATCATCAAATCCACCCCACCCCATTGCTATCCATTGTTCACCATAAGTATAGACAGGGTTTGTATAAGCGGGATTTGGAGTTGAAAGGTCGATATTGTTAACAAGGTTTATAGTTTTTCCTTCAAAGGCGACATTATAAACCCAGCCTGACAACGGAGGGTCTTCTATTTCAGTGTTAACCAGATATGCCATTCCGAATAACTCTGCCGGAGTGGAAATATAAAATTCATTAGCTTCAGGATTAGCCAAATACCAATCGATATTAGCACCAGGATAAGTTGATAATTTGGTTTCAAGTGCTAAAAGATATTCTGCACTCATTGATGGGGTAGTTGGGTATTCTGCCGCGTATACTGCAGTTGGTGATAAGGCTCCTATTGACAAAACTGAGGTGAGTATGAGAGTGAGAGAAATAAAGAGGCTTATGAATACTTTGTTTTTGAGCAAGCATTTCACTTTTTCATATCTCCTTATTTTTATATTGGGTCACCGGGCTTTGGCACTATTGAGGTGAGAGTGCGGAAGCCTTTTACTGTAAAAGCATTAGTGGCAGCAACATTAGTTGCTAAGAAGTTTACAAACTGTCCAGCTACACACTTAACACCATGACCTGTGGCGTTAGTTAACACTGCTGCGGAGTAAATGATTTTTTCATTAGTAAGTTGTGGCGCATAATTCACGAAAAAGGTATTGCAAAGTGGAATTGATGGGCAATTTAGATAGTCTGAGCGATAGACTACGCCGACTGCAGGGATAGGCGTTGGTTTATTGCCATCCGCTATGAGTTTACAAAGTGTGTCTTGTACATCGGAGCCCAACGTATCATCGGCACTGGGTTTAACTTTGTTCCACACATAGTCCCAATTGTTCGTCCTGATAAACGCATCTTTTGCATATTCGCCCGCTGGAGCTAAATCTGGATCGGCAATCCAAATATGTCCACAGCTTATGTTGCTTGAGGTAACTGTCTCAAAACTGGTGACTCCTGTAAGTGTGGTGTTTCCCGGTACATTTTTAATCAGCACAAGGGAATTTGCTATGAAGTTTCGGGGATTTGGGGTCACGTTTGTCTCTACTTTACACGCGTCTACTACTTTACCCATACCCTTATGGTCATTTTCATCACTGGCAGCCAAATAGATGTCATAAGGAACACAGTCATCCACTGTCTTATTTGCGAGAGTGTATGAACCAGCGTAACAAACATCGAAACAAAGGTTGGCATATCCTGTAGGATCCGTAGCTTTGAAAGCTGTTATTGCGTCGTCTAATCCGTTTTTTAAGCTAGCGGCTGCAGCGATTTTTATTATTGTTTTGGGTGTAGTCATCTATGTTGTTTCTCCTAAATTGGTTATAGTTTTATGTTTTTTATTCATGTTTAACCAAACTCGTTATTATCATTGAGTAATATCGATAAAATAAGCTTTTTCTCTAAAACAGACACTACATCCAACACATATAGAACAAATCAACATCATAGACACCCACAGACTGTCTGAAAACTAGCCAAAGTTATGAACTAAAATTAAAAACTAACTAACACAAAATATTTAAATGACAAAAACGTAAAAATATTTCTAAAACACAAATTTTCAGAATCATTTACAATAACAAAAATTCCATGATCTAGTTTTCAGACAGCCTCCGGGGGAACGAATTTAAAAACTTCAAAGATACATCTATGTATGGTACAAAAGTTTGTGTCCCCAGCGGATTACGGGCGCCAGAAGAGGCAACATCCGCGCTATAACGACACACAACACCTACACGTTTTCATCTGGAGAATTTCTCCAGAAACAGTTTAAAAGCCTCAAAGACAATATTAGTAATTGTATGGTACAAAAGTCCGTGGGCTCAGCGGGGTACGGGGTCGCCAGAGGCGGCAACGTCCGCGTTATAACAGCTCACGGCACCTACATTTATTCTCCAGCAATCCAAAAGTAAGTCTTTGATAACTGTTTAGAATAACTATAGTTTACGAGCGTCAAAAGGCAATGGGTTTAACACTTTTACCTCTTTACTTTCAAGAACAGTTTTCACCACACCAGCAATAATATCAGCTATTTGGATAGCTTTAGACTCATGAGAATGCAAACTTGCAAGCAAAGGGGTATACGGTTAAAACAGTCATGTTTCTGTTTGGCCAAAGTTTGAACCAACAGCCACACCACCTTTTCAGGAGTTAAAGGCGCAAAATCATTATCACAATGAACCTCAACCCTATTTACCGTCCTAAAAAACCGTTGCTTTAAGTGTGCCCTAAAATCAGCCGCAAGAGGAACACTCTCAAACCCTGAAAAACAACCCTCAATAAGATTGGCAAAAACTGTTGCCATTTTTCCTTTTCGTTCAGAGAAAACATTTGTCTTTATTACAAGTAAACAATCACAACAAATTAAATCCAGATTATGTTTAGCTTGTTGTTGATGAGCCATTTGCGCTCTATTTGCTTGACTCATTTATTTACCCCATCTTTTAGGCGACAATCAAATCTATATTATCGACAGGCCTTATTTCAATTCGATAATCTGGATGTTTCTTTGCTTCATTAATCTTTATTTTAGCTATTGCTTTAAAATAATCTGCTGAATCCTCCTGTAAAACCACAAGAACAAGTATGTTTTTTCCCTCAACAATTGGCTTTGTTCTAGTTATTCCAGATAATTTGCTTAATTCGACTAAAATATCGTAAAGGATACTTTCTTTTACTTTAGAGATAATATTGGGATTGTATTTTAATAATTCTTTAATCTCGTTTACATCTTTCTTTAATTCTTCGTATTCTGTCATTATTACAAACAACCGCTTTTTCTCCATATATCCTCTAAACGAGCCTTATTACTTACATTCGGCAGTTTGACCTAAAACAGCCAAAAATTAAATCATGCTCAAAAAATATTCGAAAAAATAAGAAAAACATTGTAAAAATAACCAAAAACGCGCAATAACCGGTAATATAAACAATTCAAAATATTTTTTTCTCAAACTGCCGAACGTGAGTTATTATAATCCGGTTAGGCCATTAATCAACATTTTGAGGAGTATAACATTAGCTTGTAGATTTTTGCTATTGGACATCTTGTTTATAAAAGTTGATAAACTAACAGTAGTTCCGAAAGTGCTTTGAACCGTTAACATTAACTTGAACCATGCCTTATTGACTATCTGTACGGAGAGCAATAAAGATGGTCCAAGGCATAAACA
>WRNB01000129.1 GCA_009776805.1 Candidatus Bathycorpusculum grumuli
GTTGCAGTGTGGGCATAGGTTTATTTCTGGCTTAAAACATAGTTGTTTTGCTCTGCTGTATGTTTTTGGTTTCTTCACAGATTCTTAAACATTAGCGAGCACAAAAACTTGTTAAAAATTTTTAATCGTGCAATCATCTAGTGGGTTATGGACGTATTGTTAAAAAACATACAAATTCGGATTAAAAACATATTTTTTGAGAAATCCCCACCTTAACCACACTACCAAAATGGTTCACCATATGAACTCAAAATTCAACTTACTCCATATCGCACATCAGGGTATTTCCTATCATGATAACACCCAAATTTTAAGAAAAGCAAATAGTAGGCCAATAAATGACGCTAAAACAATCACTACAATCATGGACTTTAATCCAAGTGCTTTTACATTTTGTATAATCCTCAGACATATAACTGAACACAGCGAAACGAATAGACCTACAAAAACAGAGTTCTCAAGAGACATCACAGGAAATAAAACCGTCAATACAAGCGGAATAAACGCCAGTGGAAAAAATGTTACAAAAACTGTTACATACCACTTGCAAACCCATAGCAACACAACATCGCCTTAATCAGTTCTTTAACAATTATTAAATAAAAAAAGGATTTATTTTTGTGCTATTTATTTCTTCTTTTAAGAACAATAACGATTAGAGCTATTGAAATTATAATTACTAAACATGCACCAACAAAGTATACTACTAAAGGTGTACTGTTACCAGAGCTTGATTCGCCATCTTGAAATGATGAAGATATCTGAGTTAAATTATCATAATCGTTGGGAAAACCTGCTCCTAAAGGTTGAACGCTAATTACCTCTCCCGTATCAGCCCAAAGCATAACTCTAATAAAAGAAACCATACCCGGATAAACATCACTTAAAGGTAAATCAACAATCCAAATAGGATACCTCACCAAAAGACTCTCCGATGACCTAGCCATAGCAGAAGCTTGCACCAAAATTTGCTCCTTAACTATATCAAAACCAGTTATCACTTCATCATCGTATGTATAAGAAAGACTCGCAGCCTGCTCCAGTGCTACGCTGATAGCTTGCTCCTCAGAAATCTTCACCACATCACTACCTAAACTATAAAACGCCCTATCATCCCTAAAACCTGTTAATTCACCGTTTGTAAATCTTAAGTTAAGCCTACTATAGCTGACACCATTTACTGTATTGCTCCATGTCAAATAGGTATTTTTGTTAACAACTTGGATTGTGAGTTGCAAGTTGTCGTTTGCATTTGTGTAACCGTCTTTGAGGTCTGCAGTTTTTAGCAGATTAATCATTTGGGTTATTTGTTCATCTTTGGTGTGTGTTTGGTATCTTTGTAGAACTCCTGTGATATGCTTGCGTAAATCATTTTCAGGTTTTTGTGTGTAGTGTATTATTCCATCATCATAATTTGTACGTTGTAAAGAACAATCAATCAACTCACTGTTCCAGAAATTAAACGTCACTGTTAGGGCACTTGAGTCTGCGCCATTATCATAATCAGAATACATGAGACCATATTGTCCTACTGTTTGAGCAACGTCATTCCAGGGTCTTGTTGAAGATTTTAACAGGATTGTGTCATATTTGTCAGTGTCTATTTGAAATATGTCTTTTAGGAAGTTAATAACTTTTGTTGGGTCAACATTATCCGGTATTTCAACAGCGTTAGCACTCATCCCTACAGCCGAAGTGTATAGAAGAAGCACCAGAACAGTAGCGGTAAATATTTTTTTATTAAAGTGTAGCTTCATTTTTCATTACCTCGGTAATCTTACGGTACCATCGCCCCAAATATGCATTCTTGCTGTGCTCATAAGTTTTAGTTTTAGGATTTCACATGTTGAAATTATTATAAGTGGGCTTTGGTTAAAATATGCACCGTTGTATAAGTCTTTGGTCGTTTGATCGAGTGCTTCGTTTACTGTATATCCTTGTTCTAACCTGAATTTTGCAAATTTTTAGCGTACACAAACAGGAAAAAACAAATCTTTAAGACTACTCACAACATCCTCCTCAACATCAAATAACAATTTCAATGAAGGTTCACTTTATGGATTTGTTTGTTGTTTGGGTGGTTTTTGTGTTTGGTTTGGGTGTTTGTGTTTTTTGTAGTGTTGGTGTGTTTGTGGATGTGTTTTTGTAGTGTTTTTTGGTTTTTTTGTGGGTAATTTTTTTTCTTTTGGTGTGTTTGTTGTGTTTTGTTTGTTGTTTGTTGTGTTTTTTCTTCTTTTTGTGTACGCTATTTATAGTGTATGCGTTTGTGTGGTTGGTTGTGAATGTTTGTTTTTTGTTTTGTGTGTGGCGGTATTGTTGTTTTTTCAAAATTTTTAGGATGTTTTGTTGGTTGTTTTGTGTACGCTAAAAAACTGTAAAATTCAGGATAAACCATATATTGACTTTTTAGGTAAAAATCTTTTTTTATAAACAAACACAATACTTACCATCAACAAACATAAAGTAACCGACAAACCAAGTACAATTAAGTTGAACCCTGTAAGATTTTCATCAGTTTGAGAATTTGTTTGGTTGGGCAAAATTGGTGGTTCAACACTTGAAATCGACCCAAGGGACAGATGACATGTTTTGCTCCAATCACTTTCGGCAAACAAAGTAGATACAGAACCTCCAAACGGGTTATTAGGTGTTATATCTGCCATAACTTCTCCCCATATCTGTGCTTGCACTTGAAAATCCGCTTCACCTTCTAAAGGAAGATAAAAACTATTACCATTGTAAGAGAGATGTCCTTCTGTTCTTGAAGAAGAAAACGTTATGGACATTAAAGAAGATGTATCATCAGCTCTAAAATAGACAACATCGGCCCAATCATTCGTGAAAGAACCCTTCATGCGAATAAGATAATTCAGATACCCGCTATTATAAGAAATATTATTTTTAATGATAAATTGTAGGGTACGGTTATCTACATTGTATGCAGGATTCTCTATGGGTTTACCAGTAAACGGATCTATGGCGATACTTGCAGGAACATTATAAGAATTATTGGTATAAGTTAGTGTAGTGATTTCTGGGGCAGAAATTTTGTCTACTGACTGCGCAGTCACTACTTCAATAGTAACAAAACTAAACAGTCCAATAAACATAATGTGTGTCAAAAGTATAGCAAATTTTTTCTGCATAATAACCATATAATCACCGTTTATACATATATTTAACCGTATCTTTTCATTTTTTTGGTAATATGTCCTCTTGGCTTTTTAAAAATCAGTTAAATTTAGTTATAACCGTAACTTTTCAAAGTTATCCTATGAAATTTTAGGTAGAACAAAAAAACTTTAACAACTCACCAGTTCTCTTCAACAAAACACACAAATACACCTCAAACAACCAAAAAACTATTAGAACCTCTTAAAAAACAAAGAAAAACTACTTTTCTAGGTCATTTTCACTTAAAATATAAAAATATAGTAACTTTTTAGACAACTTCAGATGGTGTTTGTTCTTGTTGTGTTAGTTGTTGAGGGGTGGTTGATAGTTTGTGACATGTTTACATATGGGTAACTTTGTTTAAGATTTACGGTTGAATATTCGAATAAATAATAAATTAAACGCCAAACACCAACATATGGGTAAAAAGCATAGTTACAGTTAGAAATAGTTTTAGAGCTCTTTCTTTTGATTTATTTTTGCCTTTGACTTTGTTTGTGCACATTTTTTACAATATTTAGTTCGTTTATAACCACGTAAAGCAAACTCTTCCCCACAATATTCACATAACAACATTGTTTTTTGATTATGTAAACTTCGAGGTGTTAGTTTTCGGTTAGTATTAAAACATATTTGACCTTCACCACGCAATTCACAAATAGCTATACACCGTTTTGGCACACAATACTTTATACCAATAACATTTCCCGTTACTTCAATTCCAGCAGCCCTCAACTCTTCTTCTCGCCGTAGTCGATATCTTTCACGATTATATGCATTAATCTTATCTTTATCTAATTTCTGTTTAGCCTTAATCTTGTCTATGTTTTTTAAATAATACCTACGACCATAATCACGTATTTTTTCAGGATTATTTTTCCGCCATTTCTTTTTCTGTTCTCTTACTTTCTCTGGATTTGCTAACCGCCACTTCTGATTAGCAGCAGCAATTTTCTCTTTATTTACAAACCGTTGTTTTCGTCGTGCTTCATCTTGCAAACGAGCCTTCTCAGGATTATCTTTACGCCACTGTTTCTGAGCCTCTAAAGCTTTAACACGATTAACTGGATCAGCAAAATGTTGCCTATTCCACTCTCTGTGATACACCCGCATCTTCTCTTTATTACGTTCATTCCAACCTTTCCTGTACTCCCTATGATATTCCCTTATTTGTTCTCCACGCACAGGATCCGCACGTTGCTGTCGTGCATACTCACGTTTACGCATTTTTTCTTCTTCTGTATCCAACTTTTGTTTCTGTTTCAAAACAAATTCAGGATGATTTTCTCGATAACGCCGATTAATTTCACGCTTATAAGCATTATATTCTTCACGAGTCTTAAATTTATGTGGAAAAGGCTTATACGCACGACCTGTACGCGAATTAATTTCCTCACTTGAATTTTTATCTTCACCCTTATCCGAATCTACAGAATTCATAAGGAATACTGCATAAAACAAAAATAAAAACTTGTCCCCCTGCCAAAATCCACCAAAACTGTCTAAAAACTATATAGTAATTTGATTTCACATTGATGCAAGTGTTATATTGATGTTAGTGGCTATTTTGGTATGCAACCAATATCAGACGAAAAACGCGAAATAATAATCGAAGCAAAAAAACGCAAAGAAACCGAAAAAACAATCCTAAACTTGGTAACAAACATCAGCCAAAGCTCCATCACCAAAATCTGGAAACAATACAAACAAACAGGCAACCACAAACCCAAACCCTACCCCGGAAGCAAAAGCAAACTCACCAAAGAACAAGAAC
>WRNB01000130.1 GCA_009776805.1 Candidatus Bathycorpusculum grumuli
TGCGAGGGTTAATTGGCAATTCACTACTAAAGATGCTAGAATTAAATTAAAACGTCTATACCCAACAATACTCTAATTACTTACTGGATGTAACACTAGGTACATTGTTTAAGATATGTTCCAAAAACTTTTTTGCATCTATTTTAGCTTTAGAATATACATAAAAATACATATACCCCTTGTTTTGAGAACTTTCATTTTTAATATCTTTGTAAGATTTGTATCCGTCTTGCTTAAATTTAATAAATGGTTGACCGCCCTTGATTTTCCCGTGAAGACTATTACCGGCAAATAGAATAACAAAGTCAAACGGCAGAGCATTATCAGCGCAAAACTTTTTCAGGACATCCAAATTATACATTAGCTCGTTATAGTCTGGGTTAGAAGTATTGGCTTTTTGCTCATCATATAGAGCATCATTAATCCTTTTAGGATGAGATAAATCTTCAATGCCGGTTATATGGTTAAACAATGCGAGAAAGTCGGAAACTTTTTCAGCATCTTCATTTTTCGGCAAATAAAATTCATACTCTTCAAGAGACTTCCAAATGGGTTTTTTTCGTTCATTTCTCTTAAAAAACTCAGCAACATCCTCATGGTGGATATTGTTTTTCATATAAAATAACATATCAATATCAGATAATAACGAAAAAGGTAATAATCCTCCAACAAGATTTAAATCTTTTGACAATGATTCTGAAGAAAAGACTTTACTTAACAACTCATCTAAAGTATTACACCCAAAAATGTTCTTACCTTTGAAAAACTGGTCAAACACAGATTTAAATGAAATACCAATGGCTTTTCTTAAAAGATAACTTTCATATTTTACAATCGGATGCTCCCCAATCCATTTTGACTGCGCATTTTTTGCGCTAATAACGTTATCAATAATACTTAATGCTGATTTATCAAAGGCAGGATAATAAACTTCGTTTTCAACTATAAAATTAAGACCACCTAATAACCTGTCATTATCTAATACTACATTTTCATACCCGGACATAAAGGTATCTCTTGTTATATAATCCAACTTATCTACGTCAACCGGTGAAGAGTTTAATAGCCGTATGAGACAACTTTTCACGCCTCTTTCAAGTTTTACGCCGGATGTGTCAAGTTTTTTCACAGTGTAAGTACAGCCTAAAACTGCGCGTATGACTAAATCTAAATTGGGACAATTATATGTTGATTGCAAGTCTTTAAATCCTTTAATAAAAATCTCAAAGTTTTTTATGATAATTATTGCGCTCATTATTTCATGTGCTTTTGGAGCGTCAGGTAATTTGTCACGGTCTTTGTAAAGGGCATCATAGTCATCTATGAAGATACTTTTTTCTTCATCAGTTAATGGAGACTATATTTAATTTGTTCTTTTAATTCGGCGTTTAATCTGCAGTTTGCGGTGGTTACTTCTTGTTTATAATTAAATAAATCTTCACATGTATGAGAAAAGGGTGCATGTCCTACATCATGTAAAAGACAAGCCAACAAAAAGGATTCTTTATGGTTTAACATTAACTCTGCAAACTTTAACGTAGCAGAATCCACAGTCTGCGCTGCGTCGACGCGGGAAAGACAATTTTTATGAAATCCTGCGAAGGCTTTTTGACCTAAATGATATGTACCTATAGAATGAACAAATCTATCATGTCTTGCAGACGGATATAAACCTCTAAAGCTTGTTTGTTCAACCCATTTTAATCGTTGAAATTCTGCTGTGTCTATAACTCGCCAATATGGCTCTTCGACTTGTATATAACCATGTACCGCATCCTTGATAATTTTTGTTTTCATCTAGCAGTACCAAAAATTTTGTCTGACGCTGAAGTAAATGTATCTATAACAACGTTAGGCAACCCCATTCTAAAGTATTTTTTTAATCTTTCAATAGTGTGTGCTCTATTAGAGCCGTGATCTATGATCAAGGCATCGTCACTTATTGACGAAACAAAAAAAGGATATTTATCTTCAAATTCAAAAACCCTATAAAGCGAAAATTTTGCAAAGTAATCCATTTCTTTAAGTGGCGCGCCAATTTGTTCATCAAAGGCAATTAGTTGTTTGAATGAAACTTGCGTAACGCCACGTTTAACTGCCTCTAGTACACAATGTCCGATTATAACATCACTACTTATTATTTTACACATATTACATCATTCTCCTCCAACCAATCGCGACTCATTCGAGTGTTTCATTATTGCGGAGACTAACTAGGACATCCTTAAAAAGGTTACTGCTTAGCCAGTAGTTCCGAAAGTGTTTTGAACCATTAACACTAACTTGAACCATACCTTATTAACTATCTGACAAGGAGAGCAATAAAGACGGCCCAAGACATAAACAAAAGCCTAACATGACTTTATACTTTTTCACTAAACCTTACCACAAAACACCTAAAAACCCCAACAAAAAACAACACCAAACACAAAACAAACAACAACACACAAACACTAACACACATAAACCTACAAAACAACCACGCCAACAACGACCTAAAACACCTAAAAAAACTCCAAAAAACAAACAACAATAAACAATCAACAAAAAAGAAAAACAAACAACAAAAAAACAAAACCAACCACAAACAACCAAACAGCAACACCTTTCTATACCGACTAAAACAACTACCACACAACAGCACCAAAAACATACTAAACAACCACAACCACACAGCCTTAGAAAAAGCCAAACAAAAAGAAACCTACACAAAAAAAGACACCCTAACAATCGACCTAACAAACATACATACTATGGAAAAATGACAACATGGATAAACGGAAACAAACCCAAACAAGAAAACCAGCTACTTCCACACCTAGGCCACCCTACGAGTAGTAACTGCCAACCAACGCTTTACAATTAAACCCTAACTCTGCAGTTTTTTGGTAAACTATTCTTTTTTAGCATCTTCTACATCCTTTAAATTTAGCTAAAAAATGAAAACAACTACAAATCACACCATAATCACACACAAACCTCTACGCACACACATTACCAATATTGGCAATATGCGCTGTAAATGTTTTTGTATATTTGTGGCGAATTTTAAGATTATTTTTTGATTTATGGTTAAATTTGGCTGATTTTTAAAAAGCTAAGAGGATATATTACCAAAAAAATGAAGAGTTAGGGATTAAAATTTTGGTTTTAGGCGTTATAAAAATATTTTAGTTTTTGTGCAGTCGTAATTCCCGACTTTTTTCTTACCACAATTTACGATGTTAAACAGGACACAAGATGTATTAAAATAATGTTGTTATTTGCTTTTTGTAGCCAAACGATACTACAGTTAATGATTTGTACACTCGCCTTAGAGGTAATAAATATCTATTACCACTAACACATTAGCATGATATACTTGTTTGTATTTACGGATTTTTATGGTTTGTGTGTGTTTTGAAAAAGTTTTTACAGTTATGTATTTCGATTTTTGCGGTAATAAATATTTTGAGAATTACGGATAAATGAGATCATGTGTAGTGTGTAAAATTTTTGTTTGTTTTGGTTTTGACTAGCCAAATTAGGAACCCACGGGTTAAGTGTGCACACAAAAACTACCGACTACGCAATAACTATGCTTCAGTTTCTGTTATTTTTAGATTTTTGGAGATATTTACATTGCCATTTCCTTTTGTGACATAACCAACTTTACAGTATTTTATTTTCTGTTTATCAAATTCGTTTTGCAGATCTTCAACATTTTCTTTGGAAACAGCCATTAAGATGCCTCCTGCTGTTTCTTTTGCTTCACCCGTTAAAAGTGGATAACCTAAAAATTCCGATAAAATAGGCGTACCCTTGATTACGTAGAGATTGCTAATTGTTATATCAACTTGGCTTAACATAGCCATGTTTGCTAAGTGACCTTTTAGTCCAAACCCTGTAATGTCAGTTGCTGCGTGTATGGGTACTTTTTGCATTACTTCAGCTACTGATTTGTTGGGTGTGGTCATATTTGTTATAGCTTGAGTTATTGCAGTTTTAACCAAATCTTCAGAGATATCTGTGAGCAAGTTTTTACCTTCATCATCTTTTTGCAGGCGGTATGCGGCCATAGCAGAGGCCACACCTAATGGTTTAGTTAAAAATATTTGATCACCAATTTGCGCTCCACGTGTATAGATAATTTTATCCACTTGCCCAATTGCTGTTACTGCACCACCAATTATTGGCCAAGGATTACGTATAGTGTGACCTCCAACTAGTGGTATATTCAGCTCACGACAAAAATCATTTAATCCTTTAAGCATACCAACAGCTATCTCGTCAGGCATATCTTCAGGATAAGCCATAATCGTAAGTAAACTAACAATATCTGTTATACCTAGCGTGTAAATATCACTTGTAACATTACTGCCTGCAATGCGACCTTGAATTTCAGGCTCATCAACTATAGGTGTAAAAAAATCAAGAGAATTTAAAACAACAAACCCGCCACCAATTTTAACAACACTACTATTTTCCCAAGCACCAGCCAATACTTCATCACCATAGCCTTGGGTTAAACCAGCATTTCCTAATAATTTTTCTAGTTGATACTGCGGAAGTTTACAACTGCACCCATGTACCGGAACAATCTTGGTTAAACTGTAATTCAATAAACGCACCTAAAAAGAAAATAAAAAAGAGAAATAAAAAGTTTTAACGCTCTAAATAGAATTTTTAGATATTTTAAATGCCCGTTTGACCAGTTTTCATATGAAATTATATTTGTGTTTAATTTAAGTAAAAATTAGGTCATGCGTCAAAATAGTTTATAAGCAAGACACCACACTATATTCACAAGGACAGCGAACACAATAAAAATAACAACAAAATGCATACATTGCAATAGCGAAAACGTAGTAAAAATGGGCAAACAACTAAACGGCACACCACGCTGCAAATGCAACAACTGCAAAAAAACCT
>WRNB01000131.1 GCA_009776805.1 Candidatus Bathycorpusculum grumuli
CCTGGTGAGTATTTGGAGCAGGTTTTGTCTCTTTAGTTTGTGTTTTTTGGGTTTATCGGTTGGTGTTTGGTTGTGGATATTTTTTCGTGCGATTGTCGTGAGGGGTACCCCTTAAAATCAACGGAGTCCTAAAAGATCTATCTGAAAGAACTCTCCAGAATAAAAATTTTAAAGTAAGCGTAAATAACACCATCTACTATAAAGGCTCAACTGATGAGAAAGGCTGTTTTTACACATATTTTATTCCAGACCGCTTGGGAATTTTTGAGATAGTGATCCAACCTGAAAACTCCCACGATACGCTTCAACAAATAATAACCATACAAGTTAATCCAAAAACAAAAGAAGAGGCAACCTAAAATGAAAAAACTAAACCTACACCATAAACTCAAAACTAAACTCAAACAACCACAACAACAACAACAACCCCCATGTATCTACGAGGTTTTTCCTGTAAACTATCTCATGCTACCCAAACAGAAACGCATAGAAACCATAGGACGCTACCAAAGACTACTAAACAGCCTCCCCTGCCAAACAAAACTCTCCGCAACAAAAACCCAAAAAACACTACAAATAAACGACAATCAACTAACAACAACTTATTACCGATTTTTTATTGAAAGTCCTGAACCCATTGACTGGTTAATAGAACAATGTGGCTTCAAACAACAACCCATCAACAAACAACCACAAACTAAAACAGTCAAAACTTTCCCCAAACACCTCCAACACGAAAACGGCAAACTCGAAAGAACCTTTACCGTATATCAATTGCCGGGGAAACTTTTACCCGGATTTGTAAGTGAGCTTTACGGGTTGTGTGAGCGGGTGCTTGTTTGCGTTAAACCTCTGCCACCAGAGGTTGCCTCATCTCAAATGGGCAAATACCTACGCCTACAAAAAAGTATCCTGCTTGCCGACCAAACCAAAGGACGCCTGCCCAAAGAAGAAATCAAACTAAAACATGACATGGCACAAGCTACCTACCAAGGATTAATCACTGGTGTCACAAGACTTTTTGAACTAAAAGTCAACCTCACCATCCAAGCAGATAGTTTTGAGGAGCTTAAAGTTAAAACCAAGAAACTCAAAGACACACTCCAAGCAAGATTCATACACCTCGACTGCCCAACATACTTCCAAGAAGAACTCACCAAAGGTATTGTAGGTAAGAAACTTGTAGTAGACACAACTACTGCCAGCACGTTTTTTCCCTTTGTTTCAGCAGACCTAATTGAAAGCCCTGGTGGAGTGTTTCTTGGTATAAACCAGCTTACAGGTGCGCCTGTTGTGTTTGATCTGCATTTGCGTATGAATCAAAATTTGATAATCATGGGCAAAAGTGGCGCAGGCAAAAGCTTCACATCCAAAATCTTACTAACACGCTTACTGCAAAAACACTCAAACCTTGCGTTTTTCATAGTTGACCCCGAAAACGAATATGGACAAGTCGGCAAACTCGCAGGTGCAGACGTGCTAGATATTACGACTGAAAAGCAACTTGGTCTTGATCCTATTCAGATTTTTAGTGATAACAAAGACACTGCTGCAGGTATTCTTGCTGATTTGGTAGGTGTAGAGGATAATCGGGGTTATCAGGAGCTTCGGGGCATAGTGGGGGCAAGCCGTGACCTGTTGGAAGTTTACCAAAATAGCCCCTCCACCATAAAAGATCGCCTCTCACCCTTTGTTACTGGAACCGATAGTTTTCTAACTATGGGTCAACCCCAAAAATTCTCCCACCGTATGGTCTTCAACCTAAGTGCACTGCATAGGCAGTTGGCTATGACGCAGCGAAGAAGTCTAACATTCCAAGCCGCAAACATTCTAGTTTTTAGCAAAATCTGGCAAATGCTCGACAACACCAAATTCTTACCTCTACACATTCCCAAGTTGGTGATTATTGATGAGCTTTGGCTCTACACTTCTTTGCCTGCAGCAGCAAGTTTTCTTGAAGGGGTTTCTCGTAGGGGTAGGAAGCGTAATGTGACTTTGCTTTTGAACTCACAACGTTTAGCTGACGTTCTTGAAAATTCGGCAGGCAGAGCAGTTATTGAGAACTGTGCAACAAAAATAATGCTACGACAAGACGAATCCGCCATACACATGGCAGGCCAAACAATCGGCCTCTCAACAACAGAAATGAAAACTCTCCTAGAATTAAACCAAGGCCAAGGCCTACTCACCGCAGGTGACATACACCTACCCATAGACTTTCTAGCAACACAAGAAGAATACAACATATTTACAACTAAACCTACCGAGAGGAGCACTCCAACTTGAAAACCCAAACAATTAGAACTTGTGGTTCCAAAGACGATGGGGGTAGGGCAAGTGGCTGTTGAATGCACTTACCAGAGGAGCAATGATGAATACCAAACACCCTCTTGGGTAAAACAGGGATTGTTTGCGAACTGGTTTGACCCCTGTCCTCTTAACTCAGGGGCACCTTTGCAGGATGGTTTAGCTATTGATTGGGTTGACTACACATTTGTTAATCCTCCATATAGCCAACCCCTGCCCTGGGTTGAGAAGGCCATCTTGGAAAACTGGAAAGGAAAAACCATAGCCTTACTACTTAAACATGATAGTTCAACTAAATGGTACAAACTGCTCCATGAAGCAGGCGCACATTTTCTAATGCCCGTGGGTCGCCTGCATTTTTCAGCTAAACAAGCCGCACCTTTCCCCTCAATAATTGCAATACTGCACACGGAGACCACCAAATGAATAACACACAAGTACGTGAACTCTTCTGGGGCATCAGAGGCTTCCGCTACAGCCTCAAACAAACCGCCTGCCAACACAAAACAATATACACTAATAAGTGGAATAAATGGGCCACCTCAAACTACTACCTCTACAGAAACAAAAAACCATCCAAAATAGACGCTAAAACTTTAGAAAAAAGGAAAGGAGGCAACTGCAACAACAACAGCAGTAGTAGTGTAATTTTGATATGATAATATCATATACTCTTGCCGCATAAAATCGGCCATAAACCCCCTTCTTTCTTGTTTAGTAGTGGATACTCTATCAATAAAAATCATATGATAATATCAAATAAAAAAAAAATAAAAAATATAGTGTTGGTTGAATAATGTATGCCTCGTACTGCTGATCCAAAGTGTAAAGATCATTTGCATGTTCATGCTCGAAGTTCTGTTGAGCAACAAGTTATCATTGATCTTAAACAATTAGCAGTTCAAGACAAAGTAGAACTCACAGACTTAATCTTTGAAGGCATACAATTAATACTCAAAACCCACAATTGGCCACAAAACCCACAAAAAAACAATGAAACACAAAAAACACCTACACCACTACAAAATAACCTGTGTACTTGTGGCCGGCCAATTGAAAGACTATACCGCCTATGGCAAGACAAACAAGTCTACAAATGCTGTCGATTCTGCTTAAACAAAATTTCCACTAACAAACTCCAAGCATACGCCACACTTGAAAACGGCAAAACAAAATACTGGACCCACACAACCTAACAAACAACACCATAAAAAACAACCACAATACAAATACATGGTTTTATGTTGCTTAAGAATTATCAACCTTGACAATCTGTGTTATTATATTTGTTGCTTTTTAAATTTCCGCAATTGTATTTGTTGTGAGAGTCTTGTTTGACTTTAAAATAACTGTAGAAAACATTGTAATGATTGGCTCATTTAAAGAAGAAATCAATCTATGTCTTGCGAACACAAAGCTTGAAGGTTCAAAAGGCAACAGAAAAAGATTCCCCGGCCTAACCTATAAACTAAAAAATCCAAAAGCAACCTTTCTGCTCTTCAAAAACGGAAAATTCGTCTGCACTGGAGCAAAAACCAAAACCAAAGGCCAACAAGCCATCGTTAATTTTTTAGAGCTGCTAAAAACTCTTGAACTTGTTTCAAACGGGTGTGGTTTTGAGTGTTGTGTAAAAAACATTGTGGCCTCAGTGAATTTGGGTGGGGCATCGGTGGCTTTGGAGCAATTCACAAACGAGTTTGAATCTATTTATGAACCTGACAGGTTCCCTGCCGCTATATATAAAACAAGTAAACCTAAAGCGTCTTTTCTTGTTTTTCTTACGGGTAAACTTGTTTGTTCGGGCATTGCTGATGAGGAGATTTTAAAGCAGACGGTGAAAGAATTCTATGATAAATTATTAGAGAAAAAAGTCCTCGAAAAAACACACACCACATAACCTTACTTACCATACCATTTGAATTGTGGTTGTAAAAAGGTTTGTTAGCCAGAAAATAATGTTTCCCAAAGGTGTTATTGCAAGGGCAAGGGTGAAGAATGTTATGGAGGGTATTGTTGGTGAGGCTAGTACACCTTTTTGATATAGTTTTGCATGTTTTTTTAGGTTGTCTGTGTGTTTTGTCTGGTTGGTTTCTGATTTCATTAAATGCACCAATTTTCTAGTTGGTTTGTTCTCTTGAAGGGTTACGGTTTCGGCTGGAAAATACCTTGATTTTTTCTGTTCTAACTCTTCTAAGGTTATGCGTCTTGCGGTAAAAAGTAGTAAAACTTTTTCTCGCACAGAAAGAGTGATCCCCTCAAACAATGGTTTTCTTTTTAGGGTGTCTGTTAGGTTTAACATAAAAATTGATAATGGCCAAATTAGGCTGAAAAGAGTTGAATTGCAAAACATTGTCAATATTATTGGTAGGGTTGGAACGTTTATGGCTTGATTAACTGTGAAGGGAAGAATTGGAAGAGTTAGTCCGACAAATATTAATGCTTTCACATCTGCCCCGCCATAGTCTTAACCTGACCCACAATACAAACACTGACTATTTAACACAACCAACAAAAACACCAAAACCACTAAACCAACCACACAACAAACAACAAAAACCACACAC
>WRNB01000132.1 GCA_009776805.1 Candidatus Bathycorpusculum grumuli
TTACCAGTACCTCCTTCTCCAACAATGAGCAACGTCCTCTCCATTGAAGAAGAGACTAAACTGTTACATAAAATCGGTATCGAGTCATAGATTTTTTCATCAGTTCTGCCACGCACCTTTGGGAAAAGTTTTTTGTCTACATCTGATAGTGAAAATCGTTTGTTCAATAATGTATAATAACCTTGCAAGCGGTCAAACAAATAAATGTATTCTAATGGATGCTCTGTTTTTTCAGAAGGTAAGTTCTTAAGTCGGGTCAGGAGAAAAATGTTATTTTGTGGTAGACAAGAGAGTATGTTGTTGTTTTTATGGAAGGTTTTGTTGTGTTTTGAGTAACTGTAGGGCGTAACTTGTAGGGTTAAAGTATCTGTATCGTATTCGCCTATCATGAAAGAAAATACGGGTGAATTATCTTCAAATGCAGTGTTGCTACATGTAATTTGTAGGGTGTTCGGGTTTGTATTGTTAAACCATGAGCAACCTAAGTGTGGGGCGTGTCCACATAGATAAATATCTACGCCTGCTCTGTCGAATAATGTTGAAAGTTTATCCTGTTCAGCTTTGTTAAAAAAATCGCTGCTGTGATGTCCCAGTACAATCAGAGGTTTATTTTTATCAAGTTTGTCGAAAATCGGAAACAGCTTAGGTTCCATGATCATAAGGTTATGTTCATCATTATCATCACGGGAAATCAAACAGGTATTGAGTACTACAATATTGCAATGCTCTAAAGAGTAAGAAACGTGTGCATTAGAAATCTCGTCTGAAGATAGTTTTCGATTAAATAACTGTTCATATTCTCTTATGTAATCAGACATGCTGATATTCGTTAAGAGGTCACGCTTGTCCTCATCAGCCATAATTGTCTCAAAAATGCGTGGAGGGGGGCTCGGCTTATGAATTTCATTAATAATGCTGTTTCGCATCTTTGAGTGTTTGATATCCTGATTACCCGCCGCCCAAAACACGTTACAAAATGCTACACCTACACAGTCTAGTAGGCGTTTTACATATGTTTTAGCCGATGCATAATCATTTTTGCCCGTCATATCACCAGTTATAAATACGTAATTAAATTCAGATTCTTTCCGTAACTCAGATAAACAAGCCAATAAAGCAACTTTTACTGAATCTATATCACAAGACATGTTACTGAAATTTAAATCCGAAAAATGAAGCCACTTAATTTTCATGCCTAACCCAGTTCCTACCACACAAATCATAAACTAATTTATAAGCACTGCGACCTGTACAGCTGCTTTACGTTATTTTTCTCCATAGTTCTGTGTTGGTGATTTACTCATTGGTCGTTTAAAGAAATTGTGGCGTTTTTTACAGTTTGTTGGGTAAAGATTATAAATGTTATTAGCTACCAATAAAAGTGGTCATTTTTATGTCGGAAATCAGTATTATCAAAGGAACACCAGAATATAGTGAAAGGATAGTTGAGTTGTTTAAAAAGAATTACCGCAATCTACGTTATCACTATGTAGAATTTAATGATATAGATAAAAATATGAAATTTGTTGAAAAAAACATGTGCTATCTTGCCCTTCATGGTGATAAGGTTGTCGGATTTGCAGCTGCATGTTATACGTCTTTTGAAAATGCTGTTTGTGTAAAATTGGCTCATCTTTTAGTTGATGAAGACTATAGAAGCAAAGGGAAGTATTTTCAAGGTTATAGTATAGGTGAAAAATTAGAGGATGCGCGAAAGAAATTTTATGACAATTTACACAAAAACATTAATGGCAAGCCTTTGTTAGTTTATGCTAGTTGCGTTCCAGGGCGTTCAGTAGAATTAAAGAAAAATATAGATTTTAAGATGTTAGGGGTTCGTACGAATTACGGTCCAAAGGGTGAAAATAGGGTTATAATGGGGAAAATTTATAACTGTTCCCAAATGAAAAGGCATTTTGAAACGCCCACTGTCAAAACACAGAATTTCTTGAAATTCATTTCTGAAAAATTAAAGTCTGACGAATTACAGGTTGAATTTATTTATAAAGACCCTTGCAATGGTACAATACAAAACAAATATCAGATTGCACCCAGTAGTGTTTCCTTTAGGATTAGTGCAGAAGCTTCTGGTTCTGGCTCAGATCTTGATGAGATTATAAACACGATTCTTCAATCAGGTATACAATATAAATCGTTTTTTATCGAGCCTTCTTGCGCTAATTTTAAAGCGGTGGACACTAAATTAAACGAAAAAGGGTTTGTACCAGCTGTATATTTACCGTTTTATAACAACGGAACAGATGTCATAGAATACCAGCATAAAGTATTTTGTACCAGCTGTATATTTACCGTTTTATAACAACGGAACAGATCAAATTGGGCATGATGACGTGTCATCATGTTCCTAAAGTTTTTCTGAACTCTCCCAAATCATTAAACAGAGAACGTAAATCTACATCTGTTAAAATCTAGAACTTCTATGTTTGACGCTTGTAATGTTTGATTAAATAATAACTCTAAAACTATTTAATAAAACGCCTTATTTGTTTATGTAAACATATTTTTCTGGAAATACCTGCAAGCAGGAGCGAATTTGTTGTGCTTAATTGGTTGTTTCTTTTTAAGGTTATTGAATGTGATGTTTATTAGGGAAGTTGTATTTTGAGGAATATTGATGTTTATGGTTGTAAAGTTGACGTTTTATGGTGGTGTGGGGACGATTGGGGGTAATAAAATTTTGCTTGAGACTGAAGATGGACGCGTTTTGTTGGACTTTGGGCGACAGATGAATGTGTATAGTCAATATTTTTCAGAGTTTTTGCAGATGCGCTCTAAGAATGCTTTGAGGGATTTGTTGCGGCTGGAAATTTTGCCTAAAATTAATGGTATTTATACACCGTGGCTAGTGGATATGACTACTTTGTTTGATGAGGGTGTTGCAGATAAAGTTCCTATGGACGAAGCGGTGGATTATTGGAAATCTGTTGATGTGCAACCCTGTAATCCTACACAACCATTTGTTGATGGCGTTTTTGTTTCTCATGCTCACTTTGATCATATTCAGGACACAAGTTTTCTTGACCCTAGCATACCCATTTATTGTACTAAGCAGACGGAAATTTTAGCTAAAGCTATGTCAGATGTTTCTCCTTTAGGTGTTGATGATCAATACTACAAATTAACAAAAGAAGCCAAGATAAAGCAAAACATGTCTAATCCGAAATTTGACTATAAAGTTTTGTGTCCTAATGAATGTGTCCTTTCTGAGGATAAACATGAGAAGTGTCCCATAATTTTTGATCCGAAGACCAAGTTTTCTTTTACTTGTGAGGTTGTGCCAAAAACTCGAAAAATTATCTCTGCTTTTGAGGGAAATGTTAGAGGTATTGGGTATAAGCTTATTCCTGTGGGGCATTCTGTTCCGGGTGCGTGTTCGGTTCTTCTAACTTTGCCGGATGGTCGACGTGTTTTGTATACTGGGGATATACGGTTTCATGGTGTGGGTGAGGTGTCTATTGATGATTATGTGAAGGCTGTTGGTGAAGGGGTGGATGTGATGATTACGGAAGGCACGCGTGTTGGGTCAGAGAATGTTTTTACAGAGGAGCAAGTAGGTAAAGACATAACCAGTGACATTTGTAAGTGTGGCGGCTTGGTGTTGATAAGTTTTGGTTGGAAAGACCTAACGCGCTTTAAAACTGTTTACGAAGCCTCCAAAGCAAACAATCGCACTTTAGTTATTTCTCCTAAGCTGGCTTATCTGCTGTATGAGATGTATTGTAATTTTCCATCAGAATATTCTGATCCAAGAAAAATGGATAACCTAAAAGTGTATCTTAGACGAGAAGGAGAATTACTATATTCTGCAGCAGATTATGACAAATGGAAACTGGGTTATTTGCATTTTCATGGTCGAAACATGTCTAAAGGTGATCGTAATTTAGTTCGTATTGCGGAACGTTTAGGTGTTGGAGGGGAAGTAGGTAACCCTAAAAATTCTCTACCTATAAACGATGAATCCTGCAATTACCAGGAAATATACGACCTCGCTTTACATCACTTAAAACATGGGATACGCGCCTACCAGATACGTCAAAACCCACAACAGTACGTTTTAATGTTCTCATTCTGGGACGCTAACGAACTTTTCGACCTAATCCCCCTAAATGTCATTCATGATACACGCTACATCTCTGCATCTACAGAGCCTTTCAGTGAAGAAATGGAAATTGACGAAACCAAAATGTTCCAATGGATGAACTACTTTAAAATAAAATACGACACCGAACAAGACCACGAAAACCCAACAAAAGAAACAAAAACCGTCTTCAAACGCCGACATGTCTCAGGACACGCTGCAAAACCCGAACTAGAAAAAGTCATAACCAAAATCAACCCAAAAACTCTAATCCCAATACATACCCTCAACCCTGAAAAATTCAAAGAAATATATCAAGGAAAAATAATACAACCAAAATACGCCCAAACAATAGAAATATAGATAATACTGGGGTATCTGACTGCATTGTCAGGCTACCCTTCAGGTTATTTTATTTCGTCCATTTGCTGTTTGCTTTTCCGTTTTAGATTATCAACCATACTTATTTTGCCCATCATGTCTCGAACAAGTTCATCAAGTTCACTATTTTCAGAATAATCCGAAATTCCCTAAAATTTACCTACCGTATTATCAACCGAGTCCAGTATAGCTTTTTGTTTTTTATTAGGCTCCAAAGGCAAAATAGTGTTGTTGTCAA
>WRNB01000133.1 GCA_009776805.1 Candidatus Bathycorpusculum grumuli
TCAAATGAGAGTTATGAAGAAGAAATTTACAAGTTAGATAATAAAGTTGATGCTACAGGTGCTTTGATTGTTTGGTTAGTTGGATGAAAAGGTCTAGAAATGAGCATATTGAGGAAGGTTGTCAAGATGCTTGTTGGTCATTATGTTAATATTTTGAATTATTTTGATAACAAGTTGACTAATGTGATTTTGGAGGGGCTTAATAATGTTGTTTGGGCGGTTAAGTATTCTGCTAGGGGTTTTCGTAATAGTGAGTATTTATGGTGTGTGGTGTATTTGTATTGTGGGGTGTTTGAAGTGAGGGTTTAAGTGTAAAAGAGGGGGTTGTTTGGTTGTTGTGTGTTTTTGTAGTGGTGTGTTTGGTTGTTTTTTTAGGGTTTTCGCCACCGTAGACATCAAGTGTAAGGGTTGAGTCTGTACCCCACGGTTTGTTTGATTGTTTTGTGTTGGTTGGTTTGTGTAAGATGTTGTTTTTTTAGGATTATGTCACCGCAGACATCAAGTGCAAGGGTTGAGTCTGTACCCCGTTAATTCGTGGTGGTGGTGTGTTGTTGGTGTTTGTGTGTGTTGGTTTTTTGTGGTTTTTGGTGGAGTGGGTGTTATGTGTACCCACTTAAAATAGCGAAAGGCCTCTTTTTGGCATGTTTTTCACTGGTAAGGTATAAAGCATTTGAACTATATAAATCTATCACATATTAGGACATTGTCGTTATTTTGAATGTTTCAACAGACATAACAACTGTTTTAGCACCAGTTTTTTTATGGTTGACAAATAAAGTTGTGGCTAAGCCTAAACAGAAAAGAGTTAGTCCACTTGCTGTTAAGATTATACTAACAATAAACTTGTCAGCCTCACGGTTAACAACATCACCATTGCGTGGAAACTTTAGGCTAAGCGGAATAGAATAGCTCTCATCAGCCATATTGGTTATGTAAACCACATATTCACCGCGTTCATCAAAATTAACCTGAACGGTATATGGAGTAACAATTGTTTCATCAACTAAAACAATATCCGATGGACTAACAACCACTAAATGCACAGGTATAGCAAATTTAACATTAACCAGATCACCAACCTCAGGATCAAACATCAAAACAGCCTCTTCTACAACAATATTACCCCGCCCAACTGGAGCCATAAACAAACCATGAGCAAAAGTTTCATCAGGCCCAACAGGCATCCCCTGCACTGTAAAATATTGCATAACAGGAGTAGTCCAAACATTAAACAATAAAACCGCTCCAAGAATCACCAATATTAAACCAAGCCTTGTAAAATTTATTCGCATATTTCAAACCTCCGACAGAAATAAACAAACATAGGAACAACCAATACGCATGCCCAAAAAACAGCTAAAACACCAAAAGCACCCGCAGAAAGAGTAACTTCAAGCGTGTCCGTCATGGAAATTGCCTTAGGGGCTAGACCAAGTAACTTATTCAAAAAGACCAAAGCTCCCTTATAGGGTGTTAAACATAAATAATTAGCATAACTATCACCCCCACTGGACAAAGTGTCTATATTTGTTAGAAACCAGAAGAAAAAGTTTGCCAGTAAGGATGTTAACACTGCAGGTATGCTACGCTTCACAAGTAAGGCAACTAGAACACCTATGCCTCCGCAAAACATTAAAGATAAAAATGTGACAGGTAACGCATAAAATGAAAGCTGTAGAACAAGCCAAGGACTTGAATAAAATGTAAGGCCTACAAAAAAAGTAGTTAAAATCCACGAAAGCAAAGCCAAAGGCAAAACCACCGCAAAAAATTTTACCGCAAAAAACATTTTACGAGACACAGGTACCGATAAAATTGACAGCATTAACCCCGACTCATAATCCCTAGCAAACGACAATGCCATCAAAACCCCACACATAATAACTAAAGGTAACAACAAAGAAGCCACTGTAGAACTCACACTTCCAGCTAACGCCGACTGAAAAACAATTGAAAACTTGGAATGATCAACAATTTCCGTAAAAGGCTGAACCATAAATATGGCCATTGTTGCCATGAAAGCAACGGTAATTTCTAGTATGGGTCTTGCCCAAACTTTATCCAACTCAGCTTTCAATAACGCTAAACCAACACGCAAAGACACTTATTAAACCTCCTTCACCGATGATTTAAAGACTGTTTCTAAATCAGACTCTGCCATTTTCACCTCATCCAAAGACGCTTTAGCCTGACCAATAAGCAAAGGCAAACGCTGCTTAAACAACAAAACATCCTTAACAATAACATGTAACGAACCATCAATTATCGATAGTTTCTCAACACACTCCTCGCCTTCCAAAAAAGTCGCCACCGACTCAACAGGATGCACCCTAACAACAAACTTTACAAAAGGCACTGATAATGAGGTTTTACTAAGCATCTGCTCTAATTTACCCTGACGCAACAATTTACCCTTATTCATTAATATGAAATTGTCACATATTTTTTCCAACTCAGGCAGTATGTGGCTTGAAATTAGAAATGAGATATTGTGTTCTTTATTTAGAAATGTTACGAGTTCAAGAATTTTTGTGCGGTTCAAAGGATCTAAATTAGCAGTAGGCTCATCTAAAATCACAAGCTCCGGCTTACCCAACAACGCCTGAGCCAACCCAAGTCTTTGGCGCATTCCAGCAGAATAACCACCCACACGCCTATCATGCGCCCCTTCATCAAGCTCAACAAGACACAAAAGCTTTCTAAGCTTAACCACCGAATCAGAAGCACCTTTTAATTTAGCCATTAACCTTAACTGTTCAAGACCCGACATATTATCATAAAAAGCAAGCTTTTCATACAAAACACCTACTTTGTTGCGAATAGACATAGAATCACGCCAACAATCGAATCCAAATAATTTAGCGCATCCATCATCAGGTTTAATTAAGCCTAAACTCAATCGTATGGCCGTTGTTTTGCCCGCCCCATTATGGCCAATTAATCCGTTAATTCCACGATGTATGTCTAGACTAAGCTCATCAAGAGCTGTTGTAGCACCAAACCGTTTAGTAACAGACTTAAATTCACCAATAACTTCACGACACATATAAACACCTCATATTCTGATATCGAACAAAACGAAATTTTAAAGATTTATTTGTGTAAGTTTTTCGTTTATCTCGTTTTTTCTTTTTTAAAGCTCTATAGACGAAAAACACAACCAATACAAACGCTACAATAAATATAATTATTAAAATAGGTCCCACAAGTGAAGAATACGAGCGTACTAAGGTAAAATTCACGTTTTCGGAGTAATCTAATAAATCAAAGACTCCGCCAACAATAAAGTCTACACCTAACTTGTTTAAAAGAACATCTGTAATTTGATCTGAAGCACGAACAAGTACACCAGTTAACGGATCAAAAAACAATAAAGGGCCCGTATATGGATCCAAGTTAGTTGGCTCATACTCGGTTATAACTACTTTTGAAGCTACACGGTAATTATTAAGTAAAGTGTCCGTTTTTATGTCCCTAAATACAGTGCCAGAGAGCGTTAGGTTTTCTGTTTGAAAGAGTTCAATAGTGTTACCGTCAATTAAAGAATCGGGGTTAGCAACAAATATTGTAGGCGTAGAATCTATGTAAACACGTCCATTTGAAACAGTGGCAGGNACAGATATTTCGTCATAAAAATTATCAAATTCAAGCATAAATTTAACAATATATTTGTTTTCATATGTTTCTTCCATAGAAAAAGTAAAGTTCAGGGTTTTAGGTGCGCACCTGGTTCCATTTAAAAATTGCACCCAAAGAGCTACTGTCTCATTTGAGGTAGAGAAATAATCTTGTATGTAACCTTGATATGTAACGTAAAATGTTGACGGTAAAGAAGAAGTACTCGTTACACAGGTTACTGAAGAGGAAAAAAAGAGTGGAGATAGACATAGCAGTGTGCAAGTCACTGCTAAAAATAGCTTTCGAATCATAAGTTTACTACACTACCGCCTGAGTTTGCTGTAGAGTCTACCCAAGAAGTTACGCGTATATTGTTGGCAAGGTATGAACGTGCATCAACCACCACGGTTATTTTTGTCGATGTAGAAGTAACAGATCCACCAGTTCTAGTAGCACCGGAAAGATCTTGATCCCAAGTGTAGCTAGTGAAGAGGTAATTATTGTCAAAAGCCCCTGCAGCATACGCTCTTACATGCCAAGTTAAATGATCAGAACGATGCCAGTGTTCTACATAGCCATTTTCTTCCGCCACTACAAAAATAGGCATCACAATCATTGATAGCATTGCAACAAGCATTAATCCAATTCCCACAGCCGAATCAAATTTTTGTCTATTCATTTTTTTCTTTTTCTTCCTTTTGTTTTTATGAGCAATGTTTAAAGTACGCTAACATAGCCTACCTTAGAAGTGACCTATACAGTTTTTAATGTTAACGATCCGTGATCTTGACATTAAAGGCTACAGCCACTCTTCTTGTATACCATGCTAACCTAATTTCGCATCGCTCAGTGATCATTAAAGACACAACTGTTACTTAACTTTTCCTATAACCTCAGTAGTTCCGAAAGTGTTTTGAACCGTTAACATTAACTTGAACCATACCTTATTAACTATCTGTACGGAGAGGCTTTGGGGTTACTGCTTAGCGGGTAGTACTGTCTAACATTTAAAACTTGACAAAATTCAAATAGTACGATACACACTATATAC
>WRNB01000134.1 GCA_009776805.1 Candidatus Bathycorpusculum grumuli
AGAATTATGTTGATTTGTTGTTTTTGTGTGTGGTGTTTTTGGGGGTTTTGTGTGGTTGTTTGTTTTTGGTGTTTGTGGTGATGGTGGTGTTTAAGTTGTTGTAGTATGTTTTGTGTGGGTTTGGTGTGTTGTTTTTGTTTTTGTTTTTGGTTTTGTGTAGTTTGAAGTGTAGGGTGTATGAGTGTCGTGTTGTTATTTAGGGTGGTGGTTAGGTGTGTTGGTGGTTGTTTCAAGTTGTTTGGTGTGGTGTTTTTTGTTTTTATTTTGTGTATGATTAGTATTTGTGCATAGAAAAGATAGCGGGAATTGCGGGTCATTATGTTTTTTTGTTTTTGTGTGGTTTGAGGTGTGGGTGTTTTTGTTTGAGGTTATTTTTGGTATTTTTTGGTGATAATTTTGTATGTTTGTTGTTGTATTTGTGAGAAAGCTATTTATTTTGTTGTTATTTTTTGTTTAATGTGTTTGTGTTGTAAAATTGGTGTTGAAGAATGGTTGATGTAACAGTTGGTAATTGTTATGTATGTGGTGTGCAGCTTGGTAAGGTTGCTATTAAAAATCATGTTTTAAAGATGCATGCTAATGAAGTTGGTGGTGAGGAGTGTTATTTGTTTAAAATTGAGGGTGCGTGTGATAAGAGGTATTGGTTGTTGGTTGATGTTGCGTTGGGTAGTTCGTTGTCTGTGTTGGATTCTTTTTTGCGGCGTATATGGTTGGATTGTTGTGGGCATTTGAGTAGGTTTCATTTTGGGTGTGAGCTTGGTAAGAGTCGTAAGATTGGTTCTTTGTGTGTTGGTGATAAGATTATGTATGAGTATGATTTTGGTTCAACTACGGAATTGTTGCTTACTATAGTTGGTGTGGTTCGTCGTCCTAAACAATGTGAGTCTGTGCGTTTGTTGGCAAGAAATGTTCCGTTGAATTATGTGTGTGTGGATTGTGGTAAGTCTGCGGATTATGTTTGTACTGAATGTTTGTGTGATTATGATGCTGAAAATCCGTTTTTTTGCAAAAAATGTTGTAAAAAACATGGAGAAACGCATGATGGTATGGAGTTGCCTATAACTAACTCGCCTCGTATGGGTGTATGTGGTTATTGTGGTGATGGGGATGTGTGGACATTTAACTCGGTAAAACTGAAAAAACCATAATTCTTAGAAATTGCTAAAACCAACCATAGTGGTAGTATGTTATCTGGATTAAGTTCACGCAAATTTAGTGCAATTTGTGGTTTTATAGTGCCTATAGTTGCATTTAGTTGTATATGTGTATCTATTATGTCTTGGTCTGAGTTTAATTGGGTTACTAATGCTTTAAGTGATCTAGGCGTAGTGTCTGGTGTTACTGGATTTATTTTTAATTTCGGATTACTTTTTACCGGATTATTATGTTTATTTTTTGCTGCAGGATTGTTTAATTATTTTAAAGCTAGCATTACCGGTAAAGTAGGTTCTATGGTTTTTGCTGTGGCTTCTGTTTGGTTGATGTGTATAGGTGTATTTAATGAGAGTTTTTGGCCTGTACATTTTGTTGTTGCAGTGTTGTTTTTTATTACTTTACCTGTGGCTTTATTGATTTTAATGGCAGCATTATACTTGCAACATGAGACTAAATTAGCTATTTTTTCATTGATTTCTTCTTTTATTGCTGCTATGCCTTGGATTCTTTATTTCACCATGCCTTATGTATCTGGAGTAGCTGTTCCTGAAACTTTATCTAGTGCAGTAGGTTCAATTTGGATAATAGTTCTAAGTTATCAACTGTTAAAAACTATTAAATCTGATTTTAACAGTGATTCTTTACGGCTTGAAGCGAAATGAACTTTGTGGTTCTTCGTCAAAACAGGTGGGTAAAATCATAAATTACTTAGGATATATACCGGATTAATTTAATTTTTAGACAATGTTTTAATGCTTATGTTGTATAGTTATACTTTTTTTAAGAATCATGTTAAAAATTTATGATAAACCCAAAATACTACTACTTGATTTAACATCTACATGTGAAATCTTGTAAAAAAACAGGTATCTGCTCACTTCAAATAGTCTAATTTTTAAACTATTTCACTATATGATTGTATGAAATCCAAGGAAAGTATTAACCGATTTTTAAAAGTTGTACTAGTTTTTTCTAAACCTTAGTACATAGAAGAAATGATCCAATCGAAGAAAAAATAGATGTTGCTGAATTACCCAAAGAATAGTTTACTTGTCTATATGTGGCAAAAAATGTCCTGTTTATGATCACCTATGAAAAATTTTTCGACATCTTAATTGACAACAATACAAAACAACCATAAAAACAAGTGGTTTTTCGCTAAAATAGGTGAGTTGAGTCAGCAAATTTTGTGTGGGTGATAGTGTTGTGTGGAACCTGTTGGGAAATGTGAACAAATTTGAATAAGGCCTTATGCTCACCTACTTGAAATAACGAAAAGCCAATTTTATTGACGCTTTGTTTAGGTTGTGTATTGGCGGATGTATTTTGGGTTTGAATTTGTTAAATGTGAAAATTGTTAGATATTTTTGTGAAATTCGCAAGTTTGTAAGGTAAACTGGCGTTTCTTTATTATTGATGTGCGGATTATGTTGAGAAAAATTTATTCAGTATTTTAGATGAATCCATGTATTAGATTTAATGTATTTTACTGATTATTGAAGCTTATGCGCGGATAATCTTATTAGAACCCATCAAAATAACCATTTTTTGTACTACCGCTCTTTCCGTTTGTTTAAGTAGAAAAATAAACCAACGACAATGCCAAAACTTAAAACTACCCCAACAACCACACCAATAGTGATTAAAGGAACCTTTGTATCTGATGGTAAAACATCAGAGTAACCAATTGGTACATATTGCTCATTCATAGCTACGATTTCTCTTTTGTCATCTGTGCCTAATAGTGTGCCTCCGATTACATAGAAAACATCATCAACAACCGCCATTCCAAAACTAAGCCTGTGCGAAGGCATTGCCTGGGCATTTGTCCAAGTATCTGTTGTAGGAACATAAACTAAATTATTGCTTATCCCCGAGAAAAAATAGACACTTTGAGGAGCATAATCCCTTGTTGTCACTCCAGCAACACATGTATCAGATAAAAGTTCAGTTTCTGTTTTTCCTTCACTCCACACATCAGTTTGAGGATCATACATTATAGTTTTTAGTGCCAATTTCGTTGGTTTCATTTCAATAATAATGTTACCGGTAAGTATTATTTTACCATCTACAACAACCGAAGCAAGTTGAAAGAGATATAGAGGTGCATCGGTTTTACGAGTCCACACATCAGTAACTGGATCATACATGTGCAAAGCGTTACCAACTATAACAAAAATTTTCTCATTAATAACATGCGCTTGCCCACCTGCGACAAATGATGAGAAAGATTTAGTACTCCAACTATCTGTAGCCACATCATACACCTCAACTACATTACTATGTCGATACTTTTCACCTACAGGAGCATCACTGTCATATGTATCACCACCCATGCAGTAAATCTTGTCTCCATAGGCAGTTATGGCGAAACCCGCTCTGGGAGTAGGCATAGACGCTAAAGTAGTCCACTTATCTGTCTTAGGATCATACTGTTCATTTGTACCCACATATCTTCCAAGAGTTGAGTCAACTGCGAAATCATCAACTGTGGAACCGCCAATAGCATAAATTTTTCCATCAACAGCAACAACCCCCAAATTGGTTCTTGCCTGATTCATTGGAGTTTTTGTATGCCAAGAATCCTCAAATGTTTCTGATGCTAAAACAGAACTAAATACACCTATAAACGAGCTGAGTACAAATAAGGAAATCAACATCACTGCAAAGACTTTGTGCATATAGATTACCTTGTGTACCTCTATTATTGTTTTATTTAACTGTTTTGTACAAAACAGTTTTTGAAACTAAAAAACGATTTGAGCTAATATGAGTATGCAATTTAAAAATATTGATTTAACTGAATTATAATTTGGTGTTGAATGTTTTTGTTTGTTTTTTTGGAGAGTTTTCATCTATAGGGTGATAAAACCGTTTTTCATAGCTTTACTGTTTGTAACGTTTCTTTTTAGAGAATAATTTTTGTGTTTCACCATTGTTTTTCGTGAATTTTTCTGTTCGTGAAGGTTATTAAACTGCAAATTTCTCTAAATATGAGCACTTTCATAATTTTTTCTTATTTGTTGTTTGATTTTTTAACAGTGTCCTAACATACGTTATCTTTATATAGTTCGTTTGTTCCAATATTATCCGTGAACAACATGCCAAAAGAAAGACCAAAAAACCAAAACAATATCGTATGCCAAAACCCCAAATGCACACACTACAAAAAAGAACAAAACAAACACATCACAAAAAAGGCAAATACCACACCACAGGCCACCAAAGATACCAATGCATGCACTGCAAAACATACTTTATGGAAACCAAAGGCACACCCTTATACAAAAAACACCTAACAGAACAACAAGTAACAATAATATGCAAACACCTGGTTGAAAAAAGGGTATAAGAAGTATGGAGCGACTAACAGGTCATCATAGAGATACTATAGGGTTACTGCTCAGCTGGGTATACATTTTTGGAGAATAAAGTTTTCACAGCAGGCAACAACGACTCATTACGCTTAGAAACCGTAGAAAGAAAACTACGAAC
>WRNB01000135.1 GCA_009776805.1 Candidatus Bathycorpusculum grumuli
TGTTTTTGTTGTTTGTGGTGTGTGTGGGTTGTTTTTTGTGTTGTTTTGGTGGGAAAAGTTGTGTTGTGTTTACTTAGTAAATTGTACTTTCGGAACTACTGGTATAGGATGGGTGCTTCCTTTGTGGAACTCTTGTCTGTTGACTGCTGGCCGACATTAAGGCACAATTAACATCCATGGAAAAAACCCGTTTTTCTTATCAGTGTAAACTCTATTTGTTGTCAAAAAATCTAAAAACCAAAAACGGGAAAATGTCTTGTCCCAAAATTATTTCCCCTTTTCAAATTATATTACGATTCAATATTCACCAACCAAACTACATAGACACTACACCCATCCACACCTCAAACCACACCCAACTAACAAACACCATACTAGACAACACAACAACATCCAAATCAAAAACACCATAAAACCCATCATTACACCAACAAACAAAATCACCCAAACAACCAAACCAAAACCTATAAACAACACAAAAATCATAAAACTTTAAACTCACCATTAACCTGCCAAACGATTCACCCAACACAAAACATACCCAATACACTTCTGACACAAAAACAACCATACTCATACACAACACTATCCACTACATCTCACCTATTTACACAAAAATAAAGTTCCATAATCCGTTAAAACAACCAAAAACAAATACCACAACACACTATATTTCCAACAAACCTTCTTTAACACTACAAAAGCATTTTTTGTTGTCTCATAATCAAACTCTCCAGCAACAAGAACTTTCCTTGAAGAATCATCCAAAATAGTGCAGAGATATTGTCCATTTGCACAATGATCTAATCTGTGTGCACAAGTGACAAAGAATGCTTACGCTCATATCGGATCCAGGGTTTTCGGCGTTCCTGTTTGCTTGGTTGGTGGTGAGCGCATTTCAATTTGATTAAGACTTTGTGTATTGTTCGGTGGGAGAGTTTTATTTTTTTGGCGGGCATAAATAATTTTTTCAAGGTATCGTGCGCATAGGTGGTCTTTTTGGCTATGCTTGTTTTATGATTTCTATTGTTTTTGGGTGATTTGTTTTTTGGGTCGGCCAACGTTTTTTTCTACTTGTGGGTGGTGTTGGTGGTTTTGTATTGGGTGTAATGTTGTTTGAATCTTTTTGGGGTTATTTTGGGTTGGTTGTTGCGTATTTTGTGGTTGTGTTGTTTTGTTGGTGTTGTTGTAGGTATCATTTGTGTTGTTTTTTTTGTGTTTTTGTGTTTTTGTGTTTTTGTTGTGTTTAGGGTGTTTTTTGGAAGGTGTTTGGTGTGGTTGTTTTGTTTATGTGGTTTAGTAGCGAATATTAAGATAAGCAAAAAACGGGAAATAATTTTGGGACAAGACAGGTTCAAATACATCTTGAAATAATCTCATTTTTTCTCTAAAACCTATATAGCCTGAAATTAAAAAGAACACAACCTGTATACCCATTAAAAGTTCAACACCATCACAAATGAAAAAACAACATATACACCTACAAAAAAGTTCAACTATATATTTTTACTGTGAACTATAGTTTATATGAGTTTTTACGTGGCAATATTGCATAGACATTAATAGCGTTCTCAGCATAGAGTTCAAAAAGAATTCTATATATGCCAACTCTAATTCGAAAAAAGTTAGATGAACCTTGTAGTTTCTTTATGTCCAGTTTTCCATAAAAACCTTCATTTTGCAAAATACGTAAAGCATAAAACACCCTGTCTTAGGCCTCTTTTGGTAAGTCTAAAAATTGTTTTTCTGCTCTTTTGCTAACAATAACTGTGTTTGAAGCAAAAAATTATGGCCTCTGAAGGTTTTCCAAAGGTATGAATTCTATTGTTTTGTTTTTCTTACCCTTTTGATATTGTTTAGTGGCTTTAATTTCATCAGGCAAAGGTTCTACGGTTTCAATTAATCGTTTTGTTAACAGTTCGTTTATATTGCCAATTTTTTTAACAAGAATGACTACAGCCTCTTTTAGTTTCTTAAATTCGGTTTCTGTTGTCATAGTTATTCAACTTTTAATGGTGTTGCACATATTTAATAATTATTATTGGCGGGTAAACAACTTTTTTTCATTTTAGGAGGTTTTGTATGATGGCATCTTTTTCATGGGTTAAGTCGAGGTATCTTGTGAGTGATATGGTGCACCAGTTTGGGGTTAAAAATATTTGTCCAATTTTCCAATACTGGTTTTGTGTTTGCTCTAACAGGGTTTTTTGTGTATGATTTTTTGGAACCAGTTGCACATGGACTTTTTGGATAGTTTAGTTGGGAAAACAAGTTTTTCATCTTCAATTTTTAATATTCTTGGGCTGATAATTGCAAAACTGTATTTTAGCTCTTTGAAGATTTGCGTTTTTGAGAGCCTTAAAATGTTGTATGCAGTTAAGCTGCTTGTTTGTGCAAAGGGTCGTTTACAGGGTCAGACACAATTAACATTTTTATGTCAATTTTAAGGCAACATGTAAATTGACTAAAGTGTTAGCTGTTTTTGCTGAAGAGTTGTAAGTGTGCAATTAATCCAACCATAACTTGTGTAAACTAATCCGAAGCTCAAAAGAGCAAATCGGCTTTTGAATATTAATTCTCATTTTCATTTTCTTTAAACAACAATTTTTCGTCTGTTTCGATAGCACTTTGCATTTCTCGTAGCTTATTTTCCAAAATTTTCTTATCAGGTAAATGCAACTGATAATCTGCTATAAGCGCAGGCGATAAACTGCGCCTTAACGCGTATTCCACAACAGTATCGTCTTTGGCGGTGCAAAGAATTAAACCAACACTTGGATTTTCATGCGCTAGTTTTACATCACTATCTAATGCTTCCAAGTAAAATTCAATTTGCCCCATATGTTCTGGCTCAAATCTACCAACTTTTAACTCAATAGCAACTAAACATTGTAACTCTCTATTGAAAAATAATAAATCAATAAAAAAGTCCGTATTGCCAACTTGAACACGATAATCTTCACCAACAAACGCAAAGTTTCGGCCAAATTCCAAAATAAAGTCCTTTAGATTTGAAACTATTGCTTTTTGTAAATCACGTTCCTTGTATTTTTTCGGTAAATCTATAAATTCCAATGAATAACTATCTCTCAGAGCTTTTAATCCGTCAGCACGACCAATAAACGGTTTATTCACAATATCTTTTATCGTATCACGCTCAAAAACCAAAGCGTTAATTTGCCGATCTAATTCACGAGAAGAATACTTGTTTTGCCTTGCAAAGTTTAAATAAAATTCGCGTTCCTCATCAGTTTTAGCTTTCACCATGATTGTGAGGTTGTTTGTCCAGCTAATTTCTCTCAGCAGTGCTGATAGTTTTTGATTGTGACAATAAGTTTCATAGAGTTTTTTCATGCGCCAAATGTTTTGTGCGGAAAATCCGTTCACACCTGCGTGATGTTTTTGCATAAACAATGAGAAATCTTCGACAACAGATTTGCCCCAGCCATCGGTTTTAACTTTTTCACTAGATATTTTCCAATTTCCCAATACATGTCAACAACAACGTGGTTAACTGCGTAGTCAGCTTTTGCTTTTGCTTTTTCGTAGATTTCAAGTAATTCGTTGAATTCTTTGTCCCATTTCTGTGCTAATTTGTCAGGCATACTGGTTCTCTTCCTAAAACTCTCAACGCGTTAAGAGTTTTTGTTGATAAGCAGATTTTAATACACCAAAAAATAGACTTCGAGTAGTATTTTATTTTATCGTCATTAATTAGGTGTTTCATGCGTGTGTTCTGAGCTGTCCGAGAATTATTTTATAGAATAGGAAGTTTGGTGCCCTACCCAAACAGAGCAGGTACCCAAACCCCAATGTCATCAGGCTATCGTAAAATAAAAAACAAAAACACACAATCCAACAACACAAAAACCAAACTAAACACAAAAAACACAAACAAAAACACAAAAACAAAAACAACAAAAAACACACAAACACACCCACCACTAACAAAACAACACCAACACACCACACACCAAACAACAACTACAAACCAAACTTACAATAAAGATAAAACCTAGCCGACTTATGCCTCACCCTTACACTCAAAACAACGACCAAACCTCACAAAAACAACATTAGCCAACAACACCTCACAAGCACACCTAAACAACACACCCCTACGCCTAGAATTATTCGTAGCCAACGAAGCAATCAACAAGTCTCGTGTTTCCCCAATAGCCACATTCTTATTAACCTTATATATGTATTTGCGATCTTTAGGCTTAGCATTTTCCACCGCTTCCCAAATAGCAGCCATCATCAAATTATACACAAACACAGAAGCATAAAAATCTTGCAAAATCAACAATTTTTTAGCTGAAGAAAAATTTTCAATTTGTAATCTGGATTTTAAGGTTTTAAAACAAGTTTCAATACCCCAACGCAACTCATACAATTCACCAAACATATCCACAGTGAAAGATTCATCAAAGATGTTGGTGACTAATTTTTCTATTTTACCATTTGGCAGCACATAGTTTATGACGCGCAATATCAAATCTGCTCTACCCTCAACACTACGTACAACAATTTGATCAGGCAAAATAGTACTGTCTAACATTTAAAACTTGACAAAATTCAAATAGTACGATACACACTATATACCAAGTGTAACACATCATGAAAACAATAAAACTAACCAAAGA
>WRNB01000136.1 GCA_009776805.1 Candidatus Bathycorpusculum grumuli
ATGTACTAGTGATAAAGAATGTTTACGTTCATACCTTATCCAGGGTGCTCGACGCTTATGTTTGCTAGGTTGGTGGTGTGCGTATCCCAATTTGAGTAAGACTTCATGGATTGTTCTGTAGGATATAGATGTTTTTTGGCGTGCGTATATGATTTTTTTGAGATATACTGCGTTTAGTTTGTCTTTTTCGTATGTTTGTTTTATGAGTTCTATTGTTTCTTTGGTTACTTGTTTTTTTGGTCTGTCGAGGTTTTGTCCTATTTGTGGGGTGGTGTTTGTGGTTTTGTATTGTTTGTAGAGTTGTTTGAATCTTCTTGGGGTTATTTTGAGGTGATTGGTGGCCCAATTCGCAGTGATTTTGCCGGTGGCATGTTTTTCTAGGCACCACTTGAGTTTTTCCTTGTTTTTAATTTTAACCATACATACTAATGGGGGGTGAAATTATTTTGGTAAAAGACAACATAGAATTTTGTCGAGTAAAAACTGAACTACATACCATTTGGCATTTTGAAAAATGTGTAGCTTGCAAAAAACACGTTAATATGGTTGTTATTTTGTGTTTTCACGTTATTTTGTGTTTATCTGTAACAGCAATCGCTAACAAATTAAAACCACAAGACAATTCGTTAACCAAACTAAACTATCAGCCGAAGCAAAACTATCAACCACACTAATAGATGTAGCTCAAGCAAACGACCTCCAGAGCACTAAACTCTACCCAAAAAACGGCATACTCCTAGCCTATCACCCAGCACTAAAACGTAAAGCCATAATAACCTACAACACCAATCACGACATAAAAGTCTGGTACTGGCACGACAACCAAAAGAAATTACAGACATAACATTTAAACCAAACACGACAATACCTAATAGACATCGTCAAAGAAAGAAACATAGACCTTGAGGTTGCTGATAGAACTCATCCTTCCAAGTTAGCACATCAGATTTTTTCAAAACTTATTCCGGAGTTAAAAACATGAACGACAAAAAGAATATGAAAGACACGGCGGTGGAATATTATGAAAAAGTGGGGTTGGGTAATTTTGTGAAAACAATTATTGTTGTTTTAGCACTTGTATTTGGTGTAGTTGGATTAGTTGGTTGGTATAGTGTTTCTCTGATATTTGCGGTTGTTATGTCCCTTCCTATTTTGTTTATTGTTTCCTTCTTGTACGTTATTTTTGGCAGTCTTACGATAACAATTACTTCAAAAGAACTTGTTGTAGCCTTTAGATTTTTTAATCGTAAAAAGTTCTTTTTGTCTGATATTGAGTCGTGTGAACAAGCTACGACAAATGGTAGGACATATCATGGTGTTGGGATGCGGTATGGTGTTGATGGATCTTTGGTGTATTCAACATCTTTTGGTAGTGCTGTGAGAATTACCAAAGCCGGTGAGAAACCATTTGTTTTTTCAACTAATAATCCTGAAACAGTTTGTCAGATCCTTTCCACAAAAAATAGGTAACCGTTTAAAAACCTGTGTTCAGCAAAATTAAATAAGCATAACAAACACTAATTCACCACCCAAACACATTAAAACACTCCAGGCGATAAAAATGAAATACACAACAGACTTAACAGACACACAATGGGAACTAATAGAAGAATTTTTCGAAACAAAAAAGGCAAAAACTTACAAAAACACAACAAAAGAGACCTTGTAAACGCCGTACTATACCTCAATAAAACAGGGTGTCAATGGAGATTGTTACCTAAGAATTTTCCAAACCATGATACTGTTTGGTCGTTTTATAGGCGGGCAGTTAAAAGTGGGAAATGGGAAAAGGCTATGGATATGCTGGTTTAGAAAGTGTGCGTTGATGTGGGGTGCACGCCTGAGCTGGGTTATTGTTTGTTGGATTCGTAAAGTGTGAAAACAACTAGTTGTAATAAAAATTATGGTTTTGATGTGGGGAAAAAAAATTAATGGGTGTAAAAGCAATGTTGTGATTGATGTTTGGAGTGTTTGTTTGTTGTAAGGGTTTGTGGGGTAAATATTTATGGTGTGATGGGTGGTTGTTTTGTTGTTAAAAATGAGTGTTGGGTGTTGGTGGGTGTTGGGTGTTTTTGTTGATTTTGCTGTGGTGTGATGGTGGTTGTTTTTGTAAATGTGGGTTGATGGTTAGGTGGTTTTGTTGTGTGGTGGGTTTTGTGTTTTGTTGAGAGTTTGTGTGGTTGATGTGGTTTGTATGGGAGTGTTTTTGTGTTTTGTATTTGTTTATGTTGTTGAGGCGTTATTGAATACAGATTTTACATTTTAGTTCATAACTGTGGCTAGTTTATGGACAGTCTATGGAAAATTTAAAAAGTTGAATAAGGCCTTTGAACTCTGTAAGTAAGAACCTCAAGCAAGATTTAACTGTTTAGGTACAGTGCCATTCCAAAATCACATTTTGACTTTGAAGAATCATTATCAAACATTAAACAAAACTAACCTCTTAACACTAATAAATTTTACAACCTTGAACAGAACTACTGGTTTTGGTGGTCCTGACTATTCTGTGCAGAAAACGATAAAAATAGAGACACGAATTCAACATCAAGATACTAATTTGTGGACATTTTGTGAAAAACTATTGGCTATAGTTTGGGTGTCTTGGTTGCCTACAATAATGTATTCCCCACTTGTTAACTCTATAATAAGGCTGGTAGAGTTAGTTGATGCAACATACGCTTTGGCTCCATTTCCCAAAGTAAATACACCCATATTTGTCTCGCCAACATCAACTCCATATTGTTTATGTAATGTAAAATTACCTGAACCTAACTGACCAACAAAAGCAGTCGCTATTTCCTCAGAAGTAACAGTTCTATTACCACTAAAGGCAAGGGGATTTATATTTATGTAACCTGGGCTAACAGTCACAACCGAAGATGTTGCAGTAGATGTCATGTGCAAAAAACAGCCAATCACTATCAACAGTATCCCCCAAACAGCTAGACTATATTTACTCTTTAAGCCTAAACTAAAGCCGCCAACTCTTCGATTATGCTTCAAACGATTTGCCAATTGATTGTACCGTAACAGATTTGTTGCCAACAGAACAACACCACTTACTATCAAAGCTATTACGACGATTCTTAAGCCAGTAAGTGTTGCTGATTGGACAATGAATTGTTCAATTGCCATCTACTTTACCCTTTACAAGTTTATTACAAAAAGCAATACAGTATACTAGTTAGAATATCTTTGCATTTACACCCCAAAATAGCAAAAACACAACAATAAATGTGTCACTGCAAATTGTCCTTTGACTTGGCGTTTTCATAACGACTTTGATTGATATAAAGGGACAATATTTTACTCATGTTTTTTACACACTCTTTGGAGAGTGTCACCAATAATGGCTCCAATGGTAAATAAGGTAACTAAAAACAACAGCCACAAATGATGTGGCAATAGGGGCTGTATAAGTGACTTTGCGATAAGTCCTATTGCAATTGTAGTGAGCATACCTGCACTAAGGGTTAGTTGTATTCTTTTAAATGTATAAACTCCTCTATGTTGATAGGATTGCTGATAGGACGCATACAAACTGGTTTTGCGAACAATAACGTTTGCAATCACAAGACTACCAAGGATAATAATTGATGTCAAAAATGGAATAGCCGTGCCCACTTGACGAACCAACCAAACAATTGGTATAACAAGCAAAGTCGCACACAGTAAAATAATGATTGTTCTTATCTTTATATTATTCACACATTCAACTCCAGTTTGCTGTATATGTTCTTTATAATAACATAATTTGGACTAACAACAGCTATAAGGAGAGTTTCAGTAACTAAACATGGATACCACACACCGTATGGTTGTTGTGTACTAAGTGCAATAATTCCTATACAAGCTGAGGCAACGCCAAGAAAGATTAAACCCGTCGCAAAGGTTAACACCGCCTTTTTATGTAACCTTTTTCGTACAAACCTACTTGCCATAACACCAAATATGCTACCACAACCACCTGCTGAAATTCCCAATATTACACCCAGATAGACAACAATTTGAGCATCAAACCACATTTTACTCAACAGCCTCCTGTAAACTGCAATGCCTATAAATTGGACTTAATTGCTATTTAATGTTCTTACGTTAAGGCGTATATTTTATTATGTATTGATACATGATTATGTTTTGATACCTCATTTTTCAAAATAAATGACAGTTATGATCCAATGTCATCAGGTTATCGTTAAATAAAGAAGCAAAAACCACCGCCCAACAACACAAAAACACACATCACAAACAAAACAACACCCGCCACACCACAAAATCAAACAACAACTACAAATCAAACACGCAATTAAAACCGGCTTTTCGCTATTTCAGGTGGGTGAACATTCAGTTCTTCTCTAATCTTGTTTATGTTCTCCAGTATGTTCCATGCAACTGTTATGTCGTAACGAAATTTGCTGATTCTGCCCACCTATTTTAGCGAAGAACCTGTTTTTGTTTGTTTTATTGTTGTGTTATTTTTTAAAGCTCAAAAAATGGTCTGATGTCATTGAAGTGTAGGGTGGTTTCTCCGTTTGGTAATTGTTTTATGTTGTGGCGGTGTCTTGTGAGGTATTGTTCGTAGTTGTGAATTGGTTGGGTTGTTGTCATGTTATTATTTGTTTTTGGGGGATTTTAAAAGGAGA
>WRNB01000137.1 GCA_009776805.1 Candidatus Bathycorpusculum grumuli
TTTAGTGTTTGTTGGGATGGCAACGTTTGGTGCTGAAATGGTCATTTCACTTGGACCTTTGCCGATTGCATAGATTTGTTGGTCATATGTGTCCATTGTTGCAATGATGCTATCACCAATAATTGAACGTCCACCCCAGTGATTCTGGCGGAATGCTCCATCAATCTCCCAAACAGGATTACCAGTCTCACAGTCAATTACCAAGTATGGCGCACCTCTTGTAATAGGTACTGTAGGTGAGTGTACCTCGTGACCAACGTAGATTTTACCATCTGTAATGAATTGTATAATTAGCCACCAGTTTTCGCCATGATATGATTCATTGTATTTATCTTTTGCTGCATATGTCCAAACTAAATCACCGGTTTGTATATCGTAGCAATATAAAATGCCACTAGTACTAGCTGTATAAAATTTACCATATGCAATGCAGCCTGTACGTGAAGCCCATGCGTCTGTAGCTTTTTGTGATTCTGTTTCCCAAAGGAATTTACCTGTTTCTAGGCTAAAACCATAGTTTTTTGTGTTATCTTTTGTCCAAATAACGCCTACTGCATCTTCATGACTATGGGCTGCCCAGCCAAATGATTGGAGATCTGCCCATTCTGCAGGTGCTTGCCAATCTCTACGGCTATATAGTAGGTATCCCTTATTTTCTGAGTCAAGACTAATGCCCATAAGGGTTACACCATTTACTGAAGTGTTACCAAAAACGGCGCGAATTTCTGGACCAACAGTTATTGGTGCTGCTTGTTGAACTGCGCCAGATAGAGAACCCACAGCTGAGTTCGTTGGTACGTTAGACTGTCCTGGTATGAAAGTTAATCCTGATATTGAGGCATTAAAGTCCCATCCAAAACGATCTGCATTATATGTTTGACCTCGAACGTTAGTGCCCCAAACATCCGCTGTGCCATCACGTGTACCGTTATTTACCACGTAAGTAGAATTCCATTGCTGAAGATACCAATTTGGATTCGTAGTAGTTCCATAGTTTACCATTCGATATTTTAACATTTCACCACTTGGACCAAAATAAATGGTTCCACTTGGAACATTGGTCATAGTGTATATAAGATCGCCAGTTACTGGATTAACTGCATACATAGTAGCTCCACTAGTGAACCAAAGATAAGCCCATGCACCACGATTATTCTCACTAATAAAAGTAAGAATTTGACCACCAGATGGTCTATTAGCTGATGCACTACCAAATGTAAAATCTTTTTCCCAGACTATTTTGCCTGTGTGTAAATCAACTGCAACAACTGTTTGTAATGGTGAGTTGCTAACGTATTTGTTGTAATATAGAACACCTCCAAGAATTAAGGAATTTGCGAATTTGCCGTCATAAGCCTCGCCAGTTTCGTAAGCTACATATCCATTAGATCCAGATAAACCGCCAAAATTATCGCCAATTGGCATGTTCCATAAAATGTGTGCACTCTCAGGGCCATCATTATTAAGTACATATAATGGTGCACTTCGTGAATCTCTAGCAATTGTCCAACTGCCCAGCATAGTGTACCATTCTCGTAGTTGTGAATCAACTGGACGAGTCCAATACTCTGTAGGCAGACTGTGTCCTGGGTGATCTATTTTCCAGTAACCCTCAATAATTTCTAAGGTGATAGTTTCACTTTCAGCGGGTTGTACATCTTTGTAAATCCATGTGTTACCAGATTGGTATGAGTATCTTTCTCCGTTGTATAGTGTTTGTAGTGTGTAGTTTCCTGGTTCGCTGAATGACATTTTTCTTCCGACTGTGCCTGTGGACCAAGTTTTTGCCGTGTAGTTTGTGGCTTTGCCGTTGGGGTCGGTGATTTGTAGTGTTACGTTCCAACCATCATTAACATTGTTTAGGTAGTTTATCAGTCCCCAATTTATTAGTACTGGTTGTCCTACGCCTGCAGGGTTTGGAAGTGCGTCAACAAATGGCCAAGCTACTACTTTTGTCCATGTTTGTGCGTTTGTGTTTTGTATTGTAAACATTGACATGACGAATGCTAACATCATTAGTATTGCTATTGTTGAAAAAAATCTATTATTTTTAAATTTTATCATATTATAATCTTTCTCCATTATAATATATCATCACCATTTTTACATTAATAAACATACCACACATTTATCATATTTATTTGTAATAAATAACACATCACAACATAATTCACATCCAAATTAAAATAAAAAACGATTTATCATTTTCAAATTGAAAAACAGCTTTACCACAACATTATTTGAGAATATGTGTTCAGTAGACCTTAGGCATCATTATTTTTTGGCGATTTTAAAAAGAATCCTCAAAAAAACATTAAAAAATTTCAAACAAACAACTAACCAGATACACAAAAAATAACAACACCACACACAACAACAAACACAATATCGCAATGTCTAAGTCGATTTCTAAACTCCTCACCAAAAATACGAAAGACAACCTCCAAAAACACCATTTCAAAAAACCAAACAACATAAATACACAATTTACAGCACATAATTTTTAGAAAAATATAGATTTTCAGAGACCACTAACAATAATTTACTATCAACAGTTGACACATCAACCTATCCCCACACCTTTACCCTGCACACCAACAATATCACTAAACAATGTTTTAATTCACCATTAATCAATCTACTTACAATCACATGCAGATCCAAGCCAAACATTAGCCTTAAAAACCACAAAATAAGGCATAACAGCAACAATTTTTGCGTTTTTATACTTTTGATTCAACCATTTAACAAAATACATGTTAGTTTGAGAAAAAAATGAGACTTACTATCTGATAAATTGTTTTGTTACATGACTTGAATTTGAAAGTGAGACGATTTCCCAAATCTATACCACCAAACACACGGGCAAAACTGATAATCAGTACGATAAAAGGCGCGGGGTTTTAAACCACTCAATCAACCTCTACCTGCGAAACATACGTTTTCTTAAATAAACCAAAAAACCAACAAAAACCACTCCTACCACCAAAGTCACCACACCAAACAATAACACATTACTATCGGATGTAGGTGTCGGTTCTAAAGTAAAATTTGCCACCCACAAACTATACGGTCCATCTAATAAATCTAGATACGTATCAGGATGCGGAGCAGTTTGATATGTTACTGCCACCACCAAACCATTATTATCAACAATGCCTGACACAATATTAACCTTCACAAAACCTAAACCTTCAAACTCACCCGCAGACTTAAAATACGGTATAACCCCCAACTCATTACCACGACTACCCAAAACAATCATATCCATACCTCTAAACACCAAATATCGACCATTCTGATCCTGAACAACACCCGCAACACGACAATCATAATTATACAAAATATCATCACCTAATATGACATAACGATCATACGATTTATGCCACTGCTCCCGCCCCTTACTATCCGTTTTAACAACCCAACTGGCCCCATCATCACGTCCACTGAGCAAAAAACCTCCATCTGACGTTTGAATAACTAAATCAAAAAAGAGGCCCTCTTCTCCTGATGTTTTATACTTATAGGTACGACTCCAAACAACCTCACCCTCTAAATCGAACTTTGTAAACCAACCCTTTTGATCCCGGCCCCCAGCAACAAAATAACCATCTCCACTGTCTGGCCGCAAAAAAGTCCTAATATTAGCTTCACCAATATATTTTGTCCAAAGCAAAACATCATCCGCCCCATACTTATTAATACTATAATAATTCCGTCCTACAGAATAACCACTTTCAAACATTACATAACTATCCTCCTCTTCTAAAAAGACACATGGAATGGATGCACGATCATGGGGTAAATAAAACTGTTTGCTCCATTCAATATTGCCTTGAAAATCAGTTTTTAACCACCCCTTACCAGTAGATAAAACATAACCAGAATCCACTACCTGTAACGTCGTCCAGCCTTTAATTCCTGGACAAGTTTTTATCCACTCTACACCACCATCATTATTGATTTTCATAAGCGATGGACCTATAGAAGAGTCAGTGTAATTATCTATGGCAACCACAAATCCACCATCTTGAACCCGAACTATAGAACTAGCAGTCCAATTAGCATACACTTCACCCCATTGCAACTCTAAAGACGGAGCAGATTGAACCAAAAACAATACAGGTACAAGCAAAGACAGTGCTATAACTATAATTACACCAACCTTCAACTTTTTCAACCCAAACCAGCTAACATTTTTCAAATAGTATTCCTCTTATTGTGTAATTGTCGTTACATCTGATGTAGCGTAAGGAAGGTTTGTAAGGAATTTGTTTTTGATGTTCTGTGCTAAACCGTCTGCATACAAAAACAAATTTGTGACAATTAAAAAAGTATTTCTTATTATTATGTTGTTGACATAAAACATGTCAGCATCATGTATTGTACTACAGGACATTGCACCATATTCTAGATAATTCATTTTTAATGCACACCTTTATTTATATATCAAATAAAACAGTAACATTTAACAAACCACGTTACTTTTTTTACTTGCCTTTACACTACCACGACAATCGCACGAAAAAATATCCACAACCAAACACCAACCGATAAACCCAAAAAACACAAACTAAAGAGACAAAACCTGCTCCAAATACTCA
>WRNB01000138.1 GCA_009776805.1 Candidatus Bathycorpusculum grumuli
CAGGCTTTGCAGAAACAAAAGTAAGACAATCAGGATATCGCACAGTCATACAATAATACGAAATCCCAGGATTATTCTCCAAAGAAACCGTCAAAGTTACTTCGCCACCAGCTCTGCCTAATTCATTTGATGCAATGACTTGTGGTTTGAATATAGACTCACGTTCAACTACTATAACAGGTATATACGCTATGTATTCTCCATTATCGTAGTAACGAGCTGTAACAAGTGTCGTGCCTAGTTTGCTGAAGTCATAAATAAACTCAATTTTATCAATAGGTATTGGCAAAAGTACTGTAAGCATTCCTTGATGTGAGAGACAAAATTCGAAACCTGTCGGGTCAAATGCCTGACCAGGAGCATATATAGTCTTACCTACACGTGTGACAATAAGACGCCCCCCTGTCAAACCATGAAATGTATCATCTGTCGAAGGTGAATTGGAGTAAATCACAGATGTAGGTCCTGAAATATCTACACCAGAACTACCAACACTACCGGAGTAGCCTTGATTACCGTTAGAACCGTAAGAACCAGAGTAACAAGTATGAATTCCAAGGAAACATCCGCAACCTGATCCTGGACCGTAGTCACCAGGAACACCGCCTATCCCTCTATTGCCTCCACTTCCTGCGTTTCCGCCTGCACCGCCTGCGCCGCCATAATTTTGTGAAATTCCACCTACTATGGCAAGGTTGCCATTGTAACCACCATTACCACCAGCACCGCCGCTGCCGCCAGTACCACCATTACCCCCTTTACCACCATTGCCACTTGAGCCACCTGCCACTGCATTACCCCCTTTACCACCTTTACCACCGTCTCCACCAGCCCCACCTTGTCCACCAGTACCGCCAATACCACCAGCACCAGTCATTAAATATAAAGAACTACTCGCGGTTTTTGCATAACTTATAACATTTAATGGGGTACCGCCAGAACCACCATTACCACCAGCACCACCACTACCACCATTACCACCAGCACCACCATTACCACCGGGACGATTGGTAGCTGCATGGTCGTCGATGCCACCTCTGGCAGGATTGTCAGTGCCTGCACTTCCAGCGCAACCGGTACCACCAGCACCACCACTACCACCATTACCACCAGCACCACCATACAAATATACATTTGAATTGCACATAATGTTTAACATATTGGCAATCACACCATCACCACCGTTGCCACCAACGCCACCGTTGCCACCAACACCACCACCAGTACTACCACTACTACCACTACTACCAGCACTACCAGCACTACCAGCGACACCGTTGCCACCTCTTACCTCAAAAACAGCCCCATCAAGAGCAATATCCAAAGTTCCCGCAACACGAACAGCATCTTGCCCATTAGCGTTACTTAAGATTCGTATATCTGAGGAACCAAGAATTGACAAATTACCCGCAGCTTCGATTATGGCATTTGAACCGCTTGTAGAATATCCAATAATATCATTTGACTGCCCGATTGAAACAATAGACGGATTTGTGTTCACGCCACTGAATTTTATAGAAGAAGAGAAAGTGTCGATATGACAATTTTCTAAAATGACAATGGTATCGCCTTTAACTTCAAAATTAACATAAAGATAAGGACTAGAGTTTATAGATCCCTTGAACCAAACGGTGTCCACACCATTTTCTATTATTATCTTTTTGTCACCAACAAGACTTCCATCGGTTATAGCAGATAAATCAACAACAGCCTGCTTTGCCGTAATGCTATTCACAAGACCACCAATATTGGCGTTATTGTAAGTATACCTATTTGCGGTTGCCTCGTTAAATGCCAATTCTGTGTAACAGTTATTAACCGTTGCATCTGGATTTGTTGTGATGCCGTTTGTCAGCGAGAAAAAGCTTACACGATCAGTGTAACTCACCATAAGGTTTCTAAATGTTCCAGGGCTGGTTCCAAAAAGATTTTTCACATCACTATTTATCGAAACATCCTTAATTGTGTAGCCGTTGCCTTCAAAAATTCCTGAAAAATCATTTATAGGCACCCAGTTTTCAGTCAACGTAATGTCATTTGTTAATATGTACTTTCCAGATAAATTATTACGTACATTGTTTAATTGTTCAGGTGTTGAAATTAATATGGCTCCATCGACATCAGGACGAGGTAGATTTCCAATTGGTTGCACGGTTTTATACACGAAATCATTAAAAAACAATACATCTTGTGCATTAGACAATGCGAGGTACGCGTTCACCAATTCATTGTATCTTTCTGTGTAACCGTTTGGAAGTAATTCCCAAATACCCATCATAGAAAGACTTGTTACTGGGCGGCCGTTACCATCATATCGTACATCTGTCAATATCTCACAGTTAAAACCAGATCCTGTATTAGGATTAAAAGTTTTAAGCCAAGAGTTATATACATTGTTAAGTTGTACTGGGTCTCCGCTATATTCTAATCCGCCAACACCTCCTATCACACGGCCACTAAAACTTTTAGAATAACCACTGGCTTCTTGATATGAAGCTAAACTGCTATAAAGCGCAGCCGCGGCAGGTATATCATTAACACCTAAACCATCTTCACCCAATATCTTTAGGATATTGCTATCAGCTGGAAATTTTTGTTGATTATTTGCGATAGCCATCTGTACTTCTGCGTAGCCACCCATTTCATATGAAGTGATAAAATGTGTTCCATACACATTAAACAGATCTGCAGGTGAGACACTACTATCGGTCAACAAGCTTAGAAATTCAGCATCGGTCATGCTTTTTATGGCATTTATTGTTGTTTGTGAATTTATATTATTAAATGTGTTTTTACCTACAGAATTAGCTATAGAAAACTCGTAGAAGTATGAATCGTACGCGTCTTTAAAGTCAACATTTGAGGCTACACCGTATTTTGCTTTTGCACTTGCTTTAAACAATTTGCCTATACCCATTTCAACGCCTGCTTCAACAGATAAATCAAGTTTAGCAGAAATGCCTAATTCAAAAATTGATTTTCCAGAATTTACGTTTGTTATAGTTTCAGTAAACGGGTAAAAGTCATAATAGGATGCAAGCGTAGTGGCTGCATTTGGGTTAAAGATTGGGGCGGTGGCGAGGTTTCTGTTTCTGAGTTCGTTACCAGAAAGTATGTTGAAACCTTTTAATAAAAATCCCAGTCCGACGTCAGAGTTTGCTGCGTTTGCAGGAAGGGTTATTACAGGTATAATACTAAATATTATTAGAGTAATTAATGTTATTGATACTAGTTTATTAAATTTGTTTTTCATTTTTTGTACCTTAGAGTGTTTTTATTGAGTTTTTAGCTTTTTTATACAACGAATCGTGTAAACGTCATATGTTACTATAAAGCTAACCTCAAACGGCTACATATATTTGGGAATTCATATATAAAAATTGTCAAATAGTGTACATTTTGACAGAAAAATTTTTGTTTATTGCATCTTATAAAACAGTAAAAAACAACAACATTTACATGGAAATGCCTCTGGCGAAATCAAAAAACCATGTTTTCATTCATAAAAAAATTTTTGAATCAAGTCTTATGTCTCCATTCAAAATGTACACTTTTTGACAAAAATTACAGATGGCCTTTTTGCATTTCAGCTCTTCGACGATAAAATGTGGATTCACTCATGTTGCATTTTTTGAGAATTTCCTCTTTACTTAATTGTGTTTTATTCCATTTTTTTACTAGTTCACCAAAATTGTTTGGTGTAGGTTTAGTTGGTCGTCCGAATCGTGTACCTTTTATTTTTGCGGCTGCTATACCTTCAGCTTGTCTTTGTCGTATGTTATCGCGTTCATTTTGTGCTATAAAAGAGAGTATTTGTAGAACTAGGTCGCTGATGAATGTTCCCATTAGGTCTTTATGTAGGCGTGTGTCTAGTAGTGGCATGTCGATGATTGCTATGTCGATTCTTTTTTCTTTTGTTAGTATTCGCCATTGTTGTTGTATTTCTTCATAGTTGCGTCCTAGGCGGTCTATGCTTTTTATGTATAGTAGGTCGCCGGTTTTTAGTGTTGTTGTAAGTGTTTTGTAGGCTGGGCGTTCGAAGTTTTTTCCGCTTTGTTTGTCTGTGTAAATGTTTTGGGAGGGGATTTTTAGTTTGTTCATTGCTGTGATTTGTCTGTAGTCGTTTTGTTCTTTGCTTGAAACTCTGACGTATCCATAAATTTTCATGTTGTATCACTTTTTGGTTTATTTGGTGTTGATTATTTGGTTGCTATTTTTTTTGTTACACCAAACAATACATAAAATACCAAGTCTTAATACACTAGTATAATGTAAAGTTTTACACACAACACAAAAAACACACCCACACAAAAAAGAAAAAAAGAAAATTTTCACCCATAGAAAATAAAAACAAATGGGATAACCGTGAAACAAAAATATCTATATGGTGACACCCAAAAGTGTTTATCAAAAAAAACCATATGTCCATAACCCACTAGTTTTTCAACACATTTCCCACTAAAAAAACAAACAACACCAATTTTATATAGTTAATTACAAAACACACCCTCAAACCCA
>WRNB01000139.1 GCA_009776805.1 Candidatus Bathycorpusculum grumuli
TAAAACAAATTTTTTTGTTTGTTTTAGGGGTTTGCTGGCGAGCTAGCATACCGGGAAACTGGTCCGTGCGGTTCTGAGAAAGGGGTTTGGGAACCTGCTCTATTTGGGTAAGGCACCAAACTTCCTATTCTATACAACATATGACCACAGATGGAAAACCTTCCGACACCACAACTGATGACAATACAAAACAACCACAAAAATAAAAACACGCAAAAATACAATGCCACCAAAAAACCCTAAACCCAAAAATAGACTACCTACACAAAGACTCAAAATTCACAAAAATGATGAAAAACCACATCTCAGAAATGACAAAAACCAGCCCTCCATAAACAAAGCAAGCAAACACTTACACATAACTGACACCCAAATGTGGCGCATAATACATTACCACGTAAATAAATGCAGAAAAAACGCAGACATTTCAGAATTACACAATTTAAGAATTGATGAAACCAGCAAAAAAGGCCACAACTACATCACAAATTTCGTGGATTTGGATAAACGCAAGGTTATGTATGTTGTTTTGGGGAAAGATGCACAAACAGTTAAAGAATTCGCACAAGATCTTGAGTTACATTTGGGTTGTAGAGAAAAAGTTGAAAATGTCACTGTTGATATGAGTTTGGCTTTTGAAAGCGGCATTTCCAAAGAATTTGTGAACAGCAACATAATTATTGATAAATTTCACGTTATTAAATATTTTAATGATGCGGTTAATCAGACACTGTGTTTAGATATTGCAGCAGGATACGATTTTAAGAAGAGTAAATACATTTGGATGAAAAATTATGAAAATTTAACTGAAAAGCAAGCAGAACGGTTAGACAAAATGAGCAGTGTGTATTCTATGACTGGTCAGGCTTATCAAATGAGGGTTATGAAGAAGAGATTTACAAGTTAGATAATAAAGTTGATGCTACAGGTGCTTTGGATCGTTTGGTTAGTTGGATGAAAAGATCAAGAAATGAGCATAGGTTATTTTTTGATTTATAGCTAAATTTAACTGATTTTTAAAAAACTAAGAGGACATATTGCCAAAAAAGTGAAGAGATCAGACTGTGCAACAACCACAATAAAATGTCCAAGACCACAACAGGTAGTTACACACGAGTATGCAGGCACTACGTATAGTGTTTGTCAATGATATTTCTATCGTTTTTGCGCAGTCTGAGATACGGATTAATAAATAGAAATGTTGATCTATATCAACATCATATTTTCCAGATACGCCGTCTAATTCCGCACCTGTTTCGACAGTTCTACTTGTTCTACCCTGTTCTTGTGCCATTACATTCTCTAATTCTTGCAACTCAATCAGCCTATCTTCAGGCTTTAGGCCTTTCCAATAATTGGTTCGGAAAACACCAAAATCCACTTAAAACTACTAACGTCTTTTGAACTGAAGATTGTTATATATTTCTATAGACTCGGGTTTTTTCAAAAATGTATCCATAGTTAAAATCGCTACAACACGCGGAGAATTGTATTTGTCTTTCACCATGTCTAAAGTTAATCCTTTTTCTTTAAATGTAAATGGTTTTTTTATCCCGTTTGCCCACGCTATAGCTACACCATGTAATTCTGAATTTTGTATATTATTTAATCGCTGCGCCATAACTCTTGCTAACTGCTCACTCTCACCAGTTTCAATTCTAATCTTTCGAATAATCTCTGGTTTATCAAAATTCACTGTATTCATACTGTCCAACCGTTGATTTGAAATGTGTATTTTGCTTCTTAAAACTCTACGTGTTCTTTTTTCTTGTATAGGTGTAGAGCTTTCAACTTTTCTTTTTTGTTTATAGAGGTAGTCATTTGTTAATTCCTACTACAGTTTTATTGTATTGTTCATTGTCTTGGTTTTGGTTAAACTTGGACAAAGCCAATATTTGGAAGTCTACACCATCAAATATGTTAGTATTGTAAGCATTCTTCCTGTGTTATTTGTCTATTAGTTCAACCAAATATGGTTGCTCTGCACGTAAAGACATTGTTATAAATTATAATTCAGTTAAATTGTCTATTGATCAAACAAGTTTTAACCAACTATGTTATTCTATAAATTCAAGTCACAAAAGTCAATGTAAAATTTGGCAATGTTCTAATATACACATCAGTTCCGAAAAAGTGATTTGTTGAGTCATCTCAACTCTGTTTTTCCCATCTAAACAACACAAAAAACAACCCACACACCATTAACAATGACAAAATAAATCCAACAAAAAACAATCCAAAAACAACACCAAAGAAAAACAAACAACACCAAAAAGAACAACCGCTAACAAGCACCAAACAAACAAAATAGACAAATAAAAACACAAAAAATATGTGACTATAACCCGCATACACGAATTACAAAAAAAATTTTTCAAACAATTATGGTTAATATTTTTCTTGCCAAGTCAAAATAGTTCAGCATTTATGCAAACCTACAGTCTCTTAGGCAGTTATGAAAAGTATCTCTTCAAAAATGGTATGTTAATTATGGACGTATGGAAAAAACATCACCATAAAAAAAGAGTTCAAAACAACATATAATACAAAATACAAAAAAGGCCGAGTTGAAGTAACAAAAACACAAATCATGATTCAAACTAGTTTATTGCCAAATTCCAACACATTAATAACCAAACAAAAAAAATCACCTACATGTCCCAAAATTTAGAGTAACAAATAATCTTGCGAACCAAACACTTCAACCATACACAAAAAACCAAACACTTACACACAACACACCACACATTCGCCTACCCATACAAAATACAAATAGAAATAACAACAATAGACAAAAATATCGCCCAAAAACACAACCACAACATCCAATCCTAATCCCCTAACAAAACTCAAAACACACACAACACCACCTTACGTGTCCAAAAACACAACCCAACATCCCACCATCATAATCCATCACACACCACAACCAACAAAGTGTTTTTTTACAATAAACTCTACCCCACATCTCACCCATTTCAAAACGAATTCAAATTTCAAGCAACAAAAAGAGTTTTTATACTTGACATCAATTATAAAACCACAAATACCCAAAAAATCAAACGGAAGTACATAATTATGAAACACACATCGACCTATCACAAAACTCCAACAAAAGTGTCAACACAACTATACAAATGGAGTAAAGCAATACTCGTATGTGTCACATTTTTCGTCGTATTCACTCTATTTTCAATTTTTAAAACAAACTTCCAATCACTAGACACCACAGTTAATCTTTGGGTAATATCTTTACACAATGATACAGCAATTTTTTCAGCAAAAATCCTCTCGGCAGCCTTTGACACAACTATATTAGTTATAGCAACACTAATAATATCCGTTTTTCTATTCATAATAAAACGTAAAGGTCAAAGTTTATTATTCGTAGCAACAGTGAGTGGAGCAGCCTTATTTGTTACAATTATAAAAAATTTCACTCAAGTTGCAAGACCAGAGAACCACGTTATATTAGCGTCAGGTTTTTCATATCCAAGCGGACACAGTGCGAGTGTAGTTGTCTTTATTGGTTTAATAGTGTATTTTGTTTGGTTAAATTGGTCGGACAGTCAGCGTGTAAAAACGTTTTCTGCATTGAGTTTTGGTTTAGTGGTTGCTTTTGTATGTTTTAGCAGAATTTATCTTAATGTTCACTGGTTAAGTGATGTTGTAGGTGGTTGTTTATTTGGCGTGTTTTGGTTATCTTTTTGTATTATAGTTTATGAACACCTAAAAAATAGAGTTGTATTTAGTTCAGCAAAAATACACTTTTAAACAACTCATTTTTCCGTTAAAAAATAAATCTTTGCTGTTTTGCTTAACAAATCATAACGCATGCACATGTTTATGCTTGTATAACAACGTGAACTAAATACATACAAAATAGACATGCAAAGCTACATGTGGTAAAAGTCAAAATATAGTAACATATACAAAAACTGGCATGCGTGCACTCATCATAGTTGCAACAGAGCAGAATAAACAAATAGTTGATATCTTTATCGTGAAATATTGTTAGGATTAGCTTTCCGTTTGATTGGAAAAGTCAAGGGATTGCCATTTACAAAGTGCTACAATAGAGATAATATCAAATACGCTGCACACAATACCCATTAAAACGATAAAGATGTTAAACTGTGTAAGCACTCCAAATAGAATTGTCGGTGCTAAAGTGCCAATCCATTTTGCGACAGTCATAAGTTTTGTCTGCCCGCGTGTATTTCCGCGTGTGAACAGCATGGTTAGGAACATAATAGACATGGCGGCGTTTTGAGTGAAGGCGGAATAGCTTGCGGCACCTGTAGGTGTGTGCTGAAAATGTAAATAGAACGCGAATTGAAGTATAAAGCAGGTTGCGAAAACTAGAATACTAAACGGGATGAAATATTTTTTTGCCTTTTTGGGGAAGTATTCACGTCCGTATTTAAAAAAAAGTGTATATAATAACTATGTCTAGTACAGCCCAAACTAGATTGACCCAAGTTTGAACATACCCCATTGCGCCAAATAAAAACCCG
>WRNB01000140.1 GCA_009776805.1 Candidatus Bathycorpusculum grumuli
AGTTTTGTTGATTATCTGCTGAATCCAATATGTGACCAATGCCATCAAGTTCTACACTTCGATGATACGGTATTGCTATTGATGCAACTGCGCCATTTTGGTGTGTGCCTACTGTGTCAAATTTGTGGTTGTGTTGTTTTGTTGGTGTTGTTGTAGGTATTATTTGTGTTGTTTTTTGTTTTTGTTTTTGGTTGTGTGTTTTTGTTGTGTTTGGGGTGTTTTTTGGGAGGTGTTTGATGTGGTTGTTTTGTTTATGTGGTTTAGTAGTGAATATTAGGATAGTTAAAAAAGGGGAAATAATTTTGGGACAAGACAGACATCAAAAAAATGGAAACCAGATACACCTACGACAAAACCGTTATGTAAGGGTTCAAAAAGAAAAAATATGCGGCTGCCAATTAGATTGTTTCAGCCAAAGATAAGGAGTTATAAAAGTGTCGAATAATCACAATAACACGGGGATATATGGAGTGGTAAAATAGTGGATAAGGAATTAACGCTTTATAGTTCGTTTATTAAAGAAATTAAAGAACTCATATATCGCCGTCAATATGAGGCAATGAAACGTGTTAATGCCGAACTGATACAGCTTTACTGGGATATCGGCAAAGAAATTCATCGACAGCAACGTGAAAAAGGCTGGGGAAAATCAGTTGTTGAAATCCTATCAAAAGAACTCCAAAAAGAATTCCCCGGTATAAGGGGATTTTCGGCAAGTAACCTTTGGCGTATGCAAAATTTTTATCTCGAATATTCAACAACCTCAAGCATACCGCTCTCAACTATAGAAAATGAAAAATTAAAACTCGCACCATCAGTGCGAGAAATAGGAAAAAAACTGCCACCATTAGTTGTAGAAATCAGTTGGACAAAAAACATCGTCATTATAGAAAAATGCAGCAATCTTCTTGAACGTGAATTTTACATCAAAATGACCAAAAGATATGGTTGGACAAAGGATGTTTTGATTAATAACATTGAAAATAAAGCCTTTGAGAAATATTTGGCCAATCAAACTAATTTTGATGAAACAGTTCCTGAAAAGTACAAGTTACAGGCAAAGTTTGCGGTTAAGGATGATTATAACTTTGACTTTATTGAAATGGGTCTTGAGCATAGTGAGGCTGAGCTTGAAGTGGGCATTATAAAGAATATTCGGGCGTTTCTGTTGGAAATGGGTGGGGATTTTAGTTTTATTGGTAATCAGTATCATCTTGATGTTGCGGGTGAGGATTATTTTGTTGATTTGCTTTTGTATCATAGGCGGTTGCGTTGTCTTATTGCGGTTGAGTTAAAGATTGGTGAGTTTAAGCCTGAGTATGCTGGCAAGGTTCAGTTTTATTTGAATGTACTTGATGATACGGTAAGGTTGCCTGATGAAAATCCTTCAATTGGTATTATCATTTGTAAAAGTAAGAATCGTACGATAGTTGAATACACTTTGAAAACTGCAAATAGGCCAATTGGTGTGGCAACGTATTCGTATTATGAAAGTTTGCCTGAAGAAATGCGTTCTTTGCTTCCCTCTCCTGACGAAATTGCAGCTATCATCCATGAGATAGGCGAAAACGACACAGCCTAAACTTGTTACTTGCAAAGCACATTCAAACATCAAGAGTAAAAAGCCGTCAAGTGATGTCGTAGTTCCTTTAATTTTTTTCTTTACTTATCAAATTTTTGGGTACAAAGAGTTGCCAATACTTGTCAAACATAACTTTGTTCTCTGTTGCAATTCCAATGTAGAGATATCGGGTGCTTTTACCTATGGCTTGTTTGCATTTTTCAAAAAACTTGTCGGATAGACGTAGGGTATCTTTAAAGTAGGATAGGATATATCCTGTTTTTTGATAGAGAATTTGTTTATTGTAGAGTTTTAAGTAGTGTAGTAGTTTGTTTTCGTTTGCGTATGGGATTAGCTCAAGACATCGTAGTAGTTCTCCTATGCCTGTTATTTTTTCAAAGTCGTTTATGCTGTCAAGTATGGTGCGTTCCATATCTGTTGTGCGAACTCCGTCTGTGTTTTCCACGATTCCAACGGTTAAGCGGGGATAGATGTATTTGTAGTTTATATCGTCGAATTCGAATGGTGTGAAGCGGGTTTTTCCTGAAACGTAGGTGGTGTTGAAGACTTGATTTGCACAGCCATAGTATTCAAAGGCGGTATGATGAGACAAGTAGGTGCCATTTGTTATGGTGCTTGCTATTTTGTATCGGGTCGGGATTATTTCATCAGTTTCTAAGCTGATGGTGGCGTATAGGTTGCGTTTTATTTGTTTTATGTAGCCTTTTTTTGGTATGTTTTTAGTATGGAGCCTGTGGTGTTTGTGTTGTCTGTTATTTTTTCTAGGTCTGTTCTTGTGAAGCATTTCATTTTTGCTAATTTAGCATAGTACTTCATTACTCATCGCTCTATTCTAATTTTAGTTTTAAAAGGTCTATAATTCAACTACTTCTAACTAAAATTAAAACATTACTGTCCGAAACTGGCGAGATAGATTTAGACTCTAAACTCAATAAATCTTTAAACCATACGTCCATAACCATCGCACACGTTCTGCAGGTCACTTTTCCACAATAAACTAAACTATTACACAACTACAAAAATAGTGTTTTTATAGGGTTTTTGCAACCAAAATATTTACTATGTTGACGCAAAAAAAGTTACACTACAACACTTGTGCACAGGTTATATGGTTTTTTAAAGTTCAAAAAGATAGACTGATGACATTGTAAGTGTGGGGTACAACTTTTCATCAAGTCGTTTCTGTTCAATCCTACTCTGCGCCTAAATGGGAAATCCCAATCAACGAAGCAACAGTGTACCTTGTGGCTATTGTAGTCATTGCGATAGTGATTGGTTTTGTAACGTATCTCATAAGGGCAAAACAGTAGCCAGAAACAACTTAACACCTAAACAGGTTCTTTCTGTACGCATTAGGTTCTCTTGTGAATACGTTAGATATTCTTCTATTGAAGCATCATGCAAACAATTCTATAGTAAAATGGAAGAAAAGACTAAACTGAACAAAACAAAAATTAACTAGGGGTAACTATAGAAAAAGAAAGCGTTCCTATTGAAAGATGCAATCAAAAATTTGGCGGAATCAAAATGGTATATGTATTAAACCAAGTAACAATTCGAACAAACAACACAGAGGAAGGTCTAAAGAAGATTGATGAAATATGGCAAGACGTACTTAACGGAAAATTGCCGATTATTTTTGATAGCAACCATGTATTTCAACAAGGTATATCACCTGTTTCAAAGTATAATAACTATACAAACGATGAAACTGGAGCATATGATCTCTCTATTATGGGTGTATCTGCTGATTTTTTTCAAGCTCTGGAAGTTAAAGTAATGGCTGGGTTATACAAAAAATATGTTGAAGCTGATGAAAGTGATGATGTGAGTATTTGTGTAAAAAGAGCATGGGAAAAAGTTTGGAATGACACAAAGTTAGGTGTTATAACAAGGGCCTATACGGAAGATTATGAAAATAGTGTTCCCGCTGAATATGCGGCAGACAAAAAAGCATGTTGCTACTTGTATATTGCCGTAAAATAGTTTGCAATGTTTGAGTATAAGCATTTATCGATCTTTACTTTTACATTTCTTCTTTTACTTTTTTAGGGGTGCTTCTGTTTAAACAGATTATGGAGTTACAGCTTTTGTATAGATGTTTATCAAGAGTCTAATTCTTGTTTTGTCTTGTTTTTAAAATGTCTGGTTTTTTTGTTATGGGATAGCAGTTGAAGTTAGTGTTCTGGCGTGATCAAATCGGTAAAAAATTCCAAGAAATAGTTGGTAGATTGAAGTCTAAGCGGGCTTTGCTTGGTGTTGATGCGGGGATTTTGATAGCTTTTTTCACAATTACTATGCTTGTTATTTATCTTGCCACACCTGTGATCATGTCTACACTGTTTGACATAATAATTGGTGGTCCCAACGGTGTATATTCTTACCTTATTGAGTTGCCGTTGATAGCTGATCCGCCTAGTGGTGGGGGGACTATTGGGCAACAGTTAGGGGTGCCTATGACTCGTGTGTTTGGGTTGATGCAGACTATTGCGTTGGCTATGTTTGCTGTGGTTTTGATTGTGGCGGCTATTTGTTATGCGTTGGAGAATTTTAGGGTGGTTAGTGAGGGTACTGCGGCTAATGGCAACCTCCGAAAACTCACTTTTTACAGTTTTAACCACTAAAAACAAAAAAACCACTTACAAAACAAAAAAACCACTTACAAAACAAAAAAACCTAATCCCCAAAAAAACAAAACACCAAAAACCACCAAAAACAAACCCCACCAAACCCACCAACCCCCAACACTTCAACCCCCAACACACCAACACACCAACACTTCAACCCACCAAACCCACCAAACCCCAACACACCAAACACAACTAACCAACAA
>WRNB01000141.1 GCA_009776805.1 Candidatus Bathycorpusculum grumuli
AAATCCAAAATCCAAAATCCAAAATCCAAAATCCAAAATCCAAAATCCAAAATCCAAAATCCAAAATCCAAAATCCAAAATCCAAAATCCAAAATCCAAAAGATCAGTTTAAAACGAAAATATTCGAACTTTATATACATGTATATTTTATAAACAAATATTTTTTCATTTTTTTAAAAATGCGCCTGTTAAATGCTGTTTTAAAAGGAAATTATTTGTTTAACACTGTAAAAAACGTGTTATGCTGCTATAAGTTATGTAAAATCATGTTTTTTATTTGTGGTTATTAGGATTTTTTGTCGTTATTTTTTTTTATTAGGTGACTTTTTTGTTTTTGTGTGGCGAATTGTTTTCGAATGTGGAAAATTTATATTAAATGGTTAAATTGTTGTAATTTTTGTTGTGTGTTTTGCGGTGTTTGTTTAAATGTACTTGTGTTATTGGTTTTAAGTGTGTTGTTGTTTCGAAAAGCAGGTTATTGATTGATGAAATATCAACGCGTTTCAGTACTTACATTTAGATAACTATGACAGCGTTACAATTACTGCATGATTAAAAAAGCATGATTAAAAAAGCATGATTAAAAAAGCATGATTAAAAAAGCATGATTAAAAAAGCATGATTAAAAAAGCATGATTAAAAAAGCATGATAGAACGAAAATGCTCGAACTTTATATATACGTACACCGTAAAAACAAACAAATTATTAATTATGTAGCGTAAAAAGTCTGATCTAAACTATTACTTGAAGTATGTCCAATATATTGTGGCTCTAACGAAATTTATTGGAGATTTTACATAATCTAATATTCTTAAACGCACATAAAAAAGTCATTCAAACGAGAATTAATCACCAATTTTACTGTCGTACGGCAAGTTTAGCTCACCATAGCACACATTTTATCAGTAATAACGTTTATTTCAAACCGAAAGAACAACGAACAAACAATTTTTATATCAAACAGTTAAAAATATCTCATAAGACAACCAATAAATAACATAATAAATGCAATTTTCTCACTATACAACTAAAACAGTAGTGTACTCTCATCGTACATAAAAATTATTATCGATTATCCTGCAACAGTGCAAGTAAATTTAAGGTGTAATACGTACAGGATAAATCGTAGAAGATGAGAAGACTGTATGAAACTATGATGCTATACCCATGGTGCAGTAAAACTTTTACTGACCTATTTTTTTACTGTACATATAAACAAATAATCAACAAAAGAATTATCTCAACCAATATCAATCAAACCCTATGCAACACAACAAATTTAGTTCTGCATATACTTTCAAAAAAAGAAAAACTAATCAAACTAAAAAATGTGTTTGGTTGATGCTTTTGTATACCAAACACAAACTTACATAAAAAACGAGGTAACTTACATTGAGTACTGAACGCAACTTGATATTTTCACTATTAAAATTAACTCAAAAAACTCCAACACTAACAAAACATCTCAAAAACGATACGAACCTACCTATAGAAACAATATATGATATACTAGAAAAACTACAATCAGAAAATCTGCTCAGCATGGACAACGGAATAGTTAAAGTTTCAATAAACGATCGACTTAAATTAGCTGTTAAAGCCGTTACTTTAGGAGCGGATATTGAATATGTCAGCGACCAACTTTGCTGGCAAGAATTCGAGGAAATAACGGCTATGGCTCTACGTAACAACAACTTTACAGTCTACAAAAATGTAAGATTTAAAACCCCAAATCGTAAATGGGAAATTGATGTAGTGGGTTGCAAACAACCCCTAACCATATGCATAGATTGCAAGCACTGGACCCACACTATTGCACCAACAACATTAACCAAAATAGCAAACGCACAAGCAGATCGCACGAAAGCTCTAACAGAAACACTACCAAATCCCAAACTACAACTTGAATGTACTAAATGGAAAACAGTGCAATTTATACCCACAATTTTATCACTCACACAAAACAGTCAAAAATTTCATAATAACATACCCATAGTACCTATACTACAGCTACAAAACTTCCTCAACCAATTACCCGCTTACGTACACCAGCTAAAAACATATCCAAAAATGTTCAGTCATATAAACCAAACACAATGAAAAAACTATCGTATAAAAATACGTTACATAAACTACTAAAGTAGTTTTAATGTTGTAGTTTTAATGTTGTAGTTTTAATGTTGTAGTTTTAATGTTGTAGTTTTAATGTTGTAGTTTTAATGTTGTAGTTTTAATGTTGTAGTTTTAATGTTGGTTTGCAGTTGGTTGTGTGCGATTTTTTTTAGCAGGTTCTGTTTCGTGTGACGGGGTTTATATTACAAAAAATGAAAAATTCGCGTTGAAAAAGCAGAAAATTATCAAGGTTGTGTATTACACAGTATGCGTGATGAGGTACTTTGGGCACTATGTAACTCTGTTGTTGTTTATATTGTGGTGGGTATTTTGTGTGTTTATGGTGATGGGTTGATTTTGTTTTGGAGCAGTTAAAAACGTTGGTGAGGAATTGTTGGGGCTAGTTGTTTCTGTTGCCAGTTTTGTATGAAGTGTGGCTAATTTAAATCCATACACTAATTTATTCAGCCCATAAGTTCTCTATCAGTGTTTATTTTATTTATTTTTTGGGTTGGGTTGGTCGTCTTTTATTTCTATTTGTGTTTGGACTGAAAATATGTGTTTTACTTTGTTGTTTATTGTAGGATAACATAGTGGACTTTTTTGGTCCATAAAAAGTTAACCGATTAGCTTACAGTACAAAAAAATTGTACTTTTTATTGTTGTTCGTTTAGTGTGTTAGGGGTGTTGCTAGGTTGTGTCGTTTCTTGGTAATCTCTATCGAGATTTAGATTGCCTCGATCACGCTTTAGTATTCGAACTTTTTCAGGGATTTTACCTTTCTTCCAATCAATCCAGTTGATTTCTTTAAACAACCACCGTTTCCCTAGATGTGCTGCGACAACTGCATGTTTATACTCATTATTGGTTGGTATGAATTCGTCTAGAAATCGAAATAGTTTATCGATTTGAGGTTGGGGAAAATATGCATAGTACGTAGCGTTTTTTACTTCAAACGCGTAAGTATGTTTGCCTTTACGGCCAATGACGTCAGGCAAAGGGTTTAAACTGGGGTTACTTACGGGGACTCTAACTGCCGAATAGCCTTTTTTCTTAAGTAATTTTACTAGTGCAGCTTCACTGTAAAAACCACGTTTACGCCATCTACGAAGTTTTATTCGGTCAATTTCTGTACTCATTAAATCACTGTCTATACATTCTTTGTGTTGCTTACATAAAATGTTTGTTAATGTGCTTACTGTAATTGTGTTTGGGTGATGCTTTTGTATACGCTATTTTCCACCAAAAACATGGTGTACATTGGTGATGAATAATGGTTGTATAAAATACCTGATTAACCAATACAACACAACTGTGATTTAATAATGTTCAACAAATCAAAATAACGCTGCAAATAGCAGGATTAAACTGGAAACAATGTATTAACGTTCCAACATCAAAAAACGGGAAAAACAACAAGCCCAACAAATAGCAACAAATAAAATTTGTTACCGCATTCAAAGAGGTCAAAGTAATCACACAGCATAAAACTAGTTTCCAACAGCCATAAACTAACCAATAAACACAACATTTGGAAAAAAACACAGCTAATTAAAAAATTGGAAAATGTCTGAAAAATGGCAAAGTTTGTTAAATGTTGTTAAATGGTTAAAATTGTTTTGAAATGTTTCGAAGGTGTTTCGAATTTTTGTCTTTGGGCTTTGTACGTGGATTTTCGGAGGTACTTTTAAGAGGCTCTGATATTCTCCATACATGACCCCTAGGGACAGGTCAAATAAGGCTAAATCGGTGTTATTTTCATGTTTTAACTATTTTTTGTGGTTTTTAATTTTGTGTTTATGGTGAAATTTTTACTCGTTTTTTCACAAAATATAATTCGATATAAAACAGCAATAAAAATCAATTATAAATCCCAAAAAAGGGCAAAAAACAGTTATTTCATATAAATAAGCCATACATACAAACGTTAAATTTCCAAATAATAAATAGGTTACAAGTTTGAGAATTTTTACAGTAATTCATCGAACTTTGGTTCTTACGCAAATTAAAAATTTATTTCTAGTTTTAATCATGTTCGCTCGAAAATAAATATGAACACTTGCTAATTACAGGGTTTACATTTTTTGCTATACACAAATGACTGAATTTTTGGTTTTCGCTGGTGACATCAAAGATGTCCGTCTGCACAAATTATCTGTTAATTTTCTAAAGGCAACCTCCGAAAACCTCTTAACTAGCATGTACATTATAGGTAACAAAGACAAAGCAGGGAAACTACATGGGCCAACAACACTTATTTGGAACACAAAC
>WRNB01000142.1 GCA_009776805.1 Candidatus Bathycorpusculum grumuli
TAAAACAAGAAAAAACCATGGTTACCGTAAATATTAAAGAAATAAAAATCAAAGCCTTTCTGTTATAGAAACTGCGTAAATCAAGTTTGGATGTAACAGTTAGGTTCATGCAAACAACCTCTTATGACACTACAGCTACAATCAGTACATTAATTACTGTTTATAAACATCACTACAATTTTTTGGTTGTGTTTGTCAATCGGCTAAGAACCTGTATTCAATAACTTAACAATTATACTACAAATCCCACAAAACCCATAAAACACAACACAATAACCTGCAAAATAACAAAAATAAAATGCCCAACAAACCTAACAACCATACAATAAAAACTAACGCAAAAATTTTTTAAAGCAAACAAAAATAGGTATCTATAAATATGTTACAAAAGAGAACTTGTAAATGTTATATTGTAGCGTAACAAAAACATGATGTTAGCGGAGACTGTTGTCAAGCATTTTCCCAAATTACACCACGGTTTGGTCGTTTTACAGAAGAGCTGTTAAAAGTGGGAAATTGGAAAAAGTGATGGCTAAAATGGTTAAAAAAGTGTGTATTGTTGCGTGTCGCATGTTCGAATCAAGTTATTGTTTGTTGGATTTTTAAAGTGTGAAAACAAATAGTTGTAATGAAAATTGTGGTGTTGATGGGGAAAAAATTCGCGCAGTTCGTTTATTGTTGTGTTTTGGAGTTTTTCTATGGGTTTTTGGAGTATTTGTTTTTGGTGTGTTTGTTTTTGTTTGTTTTTTGGGATAGGTTGGTAGGTTTATATTGTCTTTTGTTTCTATTTGTGTTTGGACTGAAGTTATGAGTTTCACTTTGTTGTTTATTGTTGGATGGTATAGTGGGCTTTTTTAGTTCAATAAAAAGTTAATTGTAGTTTAAAGTGCCAAATTTTTACGTTATTTCAGTTCAACAAACACGACAGCACATACATGTTTATGTATGTATATTACGATAGCTATTCATACATTTCAAGCAGGTGATTATTGAGCAAACAGTTTTTCATAGGTTACCTAGATTTGTTATTTGGCGATTTTACCGTGTTGGTAGTTGTTGATGTATGTTAACGTTAAATTGTGAGCTAAAACCTGTGTTTGATAAGCTATAACAAGTATTGGAGCCGCACTTATCACACTTACAACTATGGTGCTAAGTTAGTCAAATTGTTAAATGTGGTTCTATGGCTTTTTTCATTTTTACTTTTTTATGTTATTTTTGATTTTGATGGCAAAACTATTTATTAAGTTTCTATGTTGTCAATGGGTTAGTTTGTGATGAGGCTTAATGTATGAAAGTATTCATAGTTCATTATCCGTTTGGCGTTGCTGCTTTTGATGAAAAGAACACTTTAGTGGAAAAAGTTTTATTCTCTAAAAAGCCTTTGGTGGCTGCAAAGAGCTTACTTAAAGTTGAGTCTGGTAAGCTTTCTGATGAAATTGTTTCTTTGATATCTTTGCTTAGAGCTTCTGGTTATACCGTGTTTGTTTTTGAATCTGTTGATGTTGCGAGTGAGGTTCAAAGGAAAACAGGTGTTAAGGTAGAAGTTGCTTCTTTGGATGAGGCTGAGGTGCTTCGTGGTATGATGAGTCATGTTGCTTTAGCTGTTGGGTTTGTGGGTGATGATTCGGATTTGGCTCTTTGGAACCGCAATGTTAGTATGGAGTTGGTAAAGTTGCGGATTAAGGGTGCGTCAGAGAAGCGTGATTTGATTGCTGCTCAGGCGGTTCAGACTCTTGATGATTTGGATCGTACAGTTAACTTGTTTATGGCAAGGTTGCGTGAATGGTATGGTGTTTATTTTCCTGAAATGGATCGATTGATTGAGAAGCATGAGACTTATGCTCGTTTGGTTTTGAATTTAGGTGATAGGGAAAACTTTACTTTTGAGACTGTAGTTGCTGAGGGGTTGCCTAAGGAGCGTTCTGAGTTGGTGGCAAAGACTGCGCAGTCTTCTATGGGTGCTGATGTTTTAGAGTCTGATTTGCAGCAAATTCAAAGTTTAAGTCGTGATGTACTTAATCTTTATGAGTTGCGTAAAAATATGGAGTGTTATGTTGATCGTATTATGGAGGATTTAGCTCCAAATGTTAAGGCTGTAGCGGGTGCATTGTTAGGTGCAAGGTTGATTGCTATGGCGGGTAGTTTGCAGAATTTAGCTATGCGGCCTGCTAGTACTATTCAGGTTTTGGGTGCTGAGAAAGCCCTTTTTCGGTCACTAAAGACTGGTGCGCGTCCGCCTAAGCATGGTCTTATTTTCCAACATACACTGCTTCATGATGCAAAACGTTGGCAAAGAGGAAAAATTGCTCGTGTTATAGCGGGTAAACTTTCTATAGCTGCAAGAGCTGATGCTTTTGGTGGGAACTTTATTGGTGATAGGTTAAAAGGGGAAATCAACAAACGTATTGAAGAAATTCACGAAAAATACAAAGATGCGCCTCCGCCAAAAGAACCTAAAGTTCAGGAAGATCATGTAGGTCGAGATCAACGTTTTAATCGTGATAGGCGTGATCGGTTTGGAGGTGGTTCAAGAGGTGGTGGAGGTAGGCGTGATCGGTTTGGAGGTGGTTCAAGAGGTGGTGGAGGTAGGCGTGATCGAAATCAAGGTAGTGGAGACCAAAACCGTAACCGAAATCGCAACAGAGATCGAAGTGGTGAAAACCGTAACCGAAACCACAATAACAATCGTAACAACAATAGTGGTGGTGGCGATAGTAGTGGTGGTAGTAAGTTTTTTGATAATGGTGAGGGTGTTGGTAAATTCCGTGACCGTAGTGCTGGACGGAGAAGCGAGTAGCGTGCATATTAGGCTTCGTTCTCACCCACAGTTTAAAGAAATTTATCAAGCTATGCTTGAAGGCGGTGCACAACGTCTTGCAACACGTAATCTAACTCCTGGTTTAACTGTTTATGGCGAACGTTTAATTCATGTAAAAAATGTAGAGTATCGCATTTGGGATGCTTTTCGCAGTAAACTTGCTGGTGCTATAATTAAGGGTCTGCAAAATGTGCCTATTGGTCCTGGCTCACAGGTTTTGTATTTAGGTGCCGCTTCAGGAACAACTCCTAGTCATATATCTGATATTATTGGTGATACAGGGCATGTTTATTGCATAGAATTTGCTTCACGTTCACTACGTGATCTTGTCAATAACGTTGCAATACACAGATCTAATATGTCGCCTTTTCTTGAAGATGCACGTAAACCCGAAAAGTATGCTATATTTATTCCAAGAAAAGTTGATGTTATATATTGTGATGTTGCACAACCTGAACAAGCAAAACTCTTAGCTGACAATGCTGATTCATTACTAAAACCAAATGGTTGGCTTATGCTTGCCTGCAAATCCCAAAGTATTGATGTTACAATGACGCCAGAAGCAGTTTACAAGCAGGAAGCAAATATATTGCGTAGTCGTGGTTACAAAATACACGAAATAGTTGATCTTGAACCATATGACAAAGCTCATGCAATGATAATTGCCCAGCAATAAAAAGTTAACAGATTAGCCTACAGCACCAAAAAATTATGCTTTTTTAGTTTATCTGGGAAAGGGTTCCGCCAAAGACCGCACCCGAAGCCGAACCCATGACAAAGACCGTAGCAGATAAGGTGTTCTCTTCGAGGCATTACGCCTCAAATGAAGCAATATGCTGAAATACTCGACAACTGCCCCGTCACGCCCAAAAAGGGCGATGCTACGCCGAGCCTCTATGCTCACGCACGACCGCACCGAAGGACATGGGCAGAGCAAAATCTTATTCATTATTTTTTTCGCCATCAGTTTTAATGTCAATTACATCTGTAAGAAGCCGCGAAAAATCAACAGCTTTCTTTGAAGTTATGGCTGGTTTGCCTGTTCGTTTTTCTATGTCGCGTCGTGCATTCCCTGCAATTTTGCCACCTTCGCGAGCCACACGTTTATTTTCATCAAAAGTTTGTGGTTTTTCTTCTCTTGAAATTTCGGTCGTAGTAACTTCTGCAAGCTGATTAAGCGTAAGTTCCAGCATTGACATATTATCCCTTAAATTTTCTTTTGTTAAACCTTTAAAATTCTTATACTGTCGCGTCGTCATACCCGCCCAAGCCTTTGAAATTTCATCCGTCAAAATTGCGTACTCGCCGCCTTGTTTTACACCCCTGTTTTCCCACTCGTCTGTGAGTTCCTTGCGTACTTGTATAGCTTGTAAACGCTGGTTTATCCATTCTTTTGAGTAACCTTTTCGTAAATATGTAGCCAAAGCGCGGTCAATAGTCAAGTAGAGTAGGCAGGTGTCGCCTTACCGCATTTCTACGACAGGTCTACACAAACCCCTCTCAGAACCGGACTTACACGTTACCGCGTATCCGGCTCCCCC
>WRNB01000143.1 GCA_009776805.1 Candidatus Bathycorpusculum grumuli
AAAAAAGGTGCTAACTATGACAAGGACTGGGCAGACATTATAGCTAAACCTGCTGAAGAAGATGCTGATTTTATCTATCTCTATGTTCACTTTGGCAATGTTCAATTTAACTTGGGCAAAAAATTAACTCATGAGTGGAGCATTGAAGGTGAATATGCAATCGTGGATGAAAAAGTTATCAAGAGAGATGTCGTTATAACAGATGTGGACGTAATTGTTACAGTGTATGATGCTGATGACAATGTAGTTGATCCGAACGACTTTGACGCTCTGCCACTGGGCTTATATACAGTAGTTTATAAAGACGCGCAAGGTGGAACTTTTACGGACGAAGTTGAAGTTAAAGCAGGTGAAACCACAACATCATCTTACAGTGCAAAGTATAAGGAAAAAGCTGAACCGATAATTAAAACAATACATCGGCCAGATATCGTAAACCCAGTTGTTATAACCGATATAGTTGTTGTGAAGTAGTCATTAAAATCTCTTTAGAGGCGGCGTTTAGCCGTTACCCTTTTTATTTTTTTTATATGTGTTCAGTTCTGAGTTTATGTTTTGATGAGGCAGAGTTTCATTTGCTCAAACGCAACCAACCTTGTTTACTTCATGTAGTGATTAAAGCCACTACGTTTGTGATTATGTAAGTTTGATTGGTGTAGAATTGGTTTTGGTTAAGCTGTTTTCAGTAATTGTACAATTTAACACGATACTTTTTACGTCTACTTTTTCTGTAGTAACTAATGCTTCCTCAAACACTCGATGAGTTCTATATTAGGTGTAAAATAACATCATTATTCATTTGAATTACAAAAATAATCATCACCTCATGTTTTTCCACAATACATCTTCTATCTCGTAAAATGTTTACGCCCCACTCAGTTGGCGTATCAGGAAACAAAACCACGCCATCTTTTAACGCTGCATCTTTTGCTTCAATGAAGATCCTTCGCGTTCCAGCCTCTACATAGAAGTCAAAACGCGAATATCCTGTGTTATTTCCGATTTGATAAAAGTTACACCCTCTATACATCGTCCAAATTTAGATACTCTAAAAATATTTTGTTAGGTTTGGCTATCTATGTTGATAAGTCGTCCGTTTTTCCAAATTGCAATCGAATCATGTCCAGTTTTACGCTCAGGGTTGTTGGCTTTTTGTAAAATCGTTTTTGCATCAGGTACACGTAACTCTTTACATAGCGTAGTGTTTTTTTATATGGGTAATGACATTGTGTTATCAAGGTTGATTTTAGCAATAAACCTGTTAGGGCTGGAAAGAAATGTTTCTTCACAAATGTTTGGGTAAATCGTTTTTTGGCAAAATATCTTATTTTCCTTGCTAAGTAAATTAGGTTTTTCTTGCTTTTATGATTTGTTTAAAATCGTTTTTGTAAAACTCTACAATTTCAAAACCATTACTCACTATTAACTGTTGTAATCTTTGATGGCTAAATATTTTATTATCCCCTGATTTCATTAGAGGTGAAACAATCCAATCGGTTATTTGTCGTATTCCCCATGGAAGCCACGGTTCACCTATAACCAAATAACCATCCTGCTTCAATACACGTTTTGCTTCTTTTACAAAATTATTTGCGTTATATAAATGGTGGAGGTCGCAACATATTGTTAGAGTGTCAAAGGTGTTGTTGTCAAAAGCTATTTTCTCTCCGTTTGAAACTCTAAAAATGATGTCTTTGTATTTTTTTTGGCATTCTTTAATCATGTTAGGTGATAGGTCAATTCCGTAGGCTTGGATTTTGGCTTTACAACTAATTGCGTATAGGAGGTTACCATTTCCACAACCTACATCAAGAACTTTATCTCCTGTTATTACTGTTATGTGTTTGAGTAGTTCTTTTTGGAATTTTGCTGTGAATTTGCCATCAGCAGTTTGATTGTACTTGTCGGCAATTGAGTTGTATTTTTTGAGTGAGTATTTTTCGTTTTTATTCATAGTGTTATTTTCCTTGTGTTTTTTCTTGTCGTTTGTCAAGTTTACACAATAATTATGGTTGTGTTTAGTGTTTGGTGGGTGAGTGTTTGTTAGTGTATGTGTGAGGGTTTTGTTTTTTTAAAGAGGAAGGGTTGTGTTTGAGGTTATGGGTGTAAATGGGTGGGATGTTGTAGTGTTTTGTTTCTTTTTTTGGTTTTGTGTTGTATGGTTTTGTTTTTATTTGTATTTTTTTGTTGTTGTTGTGTTTGTGGAGGGTGAGTGGTGAGTGATTTTTTTGGTTGGTGGTTTGTTTTTTAGTTGTTTATAGAATGGTTTGTAGAGGTTTTTGTATGTGGAGACTTTTTTTTGTTGTGTTTATTTTGTGTTTTGGGTGTGTATGGGTGAGCGGATGGTTTGTTTTTTTGTGGGGGATGTGTTTTTTTGGGGTGTTGTTGTTGGTGTTGGTTTGGTTGTTGTGTGGTTTTGGTTGTTTTTTGTGTGTTTTTTTTGTTGTGTATATATGTGTGTGGGTGTGGTTTTTTGTTGTTTTTTGTTGTATTGAATTTAATTATTGTATTTGTGTTGTACGTGTATACGCAACATTTTGTTTTTGAAATGTATTATTACAAAAATTGCAATACGTGATATATATGTGACAACGTATATCGTCATACTAAAATAGAAGGAAAAAATAAATGAACAAAAACATAAAAAAACTATTTTCGACAATAATAATGCTAGCATTGATTACAGGTTGTTTTGCAGCAATGCCCCTGGCAGCAAATGCAGCAGGTCAGACAATATACCTAAAAGGTACTGGCTCAGACTTTGATGAACAATGGCAAAATATATTTTATGTAGGTGACGCGGATACGGCTAGTGATCCAAACGTGTGGCATCTTGTCTACACTGATAAAAAAAACATTAATGATGTAACTGAAATGCAAATCACTTTCACTAATGGTCACACATTTAAATGGATACCAGACATGGGCTTTTCAACAAATAACGCTGGCAACAACCCTGGATGGGTTATTGTAGCTCCATGTGATTGGGAAATTTATATTGGCCAAGACAATAACAACGAAAGCGGTAGCTATGTAGTCACAGAAGGATCAGGCAACCCACAATTCAACATTAGCGGCTTCCACAAAGGATCTGATCCAGATCAGCCACATAACGATGTAATGGCTTTGGCGAAATATGTAGAGGGAGAAATCATAACTGAATGGCTTAGTAAAAGCAAATACAGTCAAAAAGAGCAGGACGATATTGTTAAAGGCATGGTTTTTAGTCTCTATGCGGCAGAGGGTAAAAATATTCGTGTAGAGCGTTCAGGTGCTTTAATGGCTTTAGGTAATCTTAACCCTGATGGTAGCATAACTTTTGATGTTGCTGATGTTCGCACATTAAGAGGCGATAACACCATACGCGGTTGGTATGCAGTATTTGAGACCTTTAAAGAAGATAGCTTAGCTGAACAAATTTTCGAGGCGGTTGAACCTTTATACATCTACTTTGACGGCGCGAACATAATCGGTCCAGTAATTGAATTCGACTATGAAGCTCTATACACAATCAATTACGCCTACAGTACTGAAAGGAATTTAGGATATGATCGTGATGTACTTAATAATGGTGGTGAATTTTTTTACATTGGTGTCATTAATACAAACACAAACAAGGAATATCCGTCTTACTGTGCTAATGCGGGCTCCAAAAACTTTGCAGGCGACTATTTGGATTGCGCAGGTTATCTGTGTGCAGAAAGCTTTGAAAAACTAGAACGAACTAATGAAGCAACTTATGGTGAATTCATTGCAGCTCTTAATTACATAGAAGACAATTACGCCGACAGTGAATTAAATACCAGAGTTATCACCCAAACAGTTATATGGGCATTACTTGGGGCTGTTGATGTTGATTCAATCGTAGTTGGCAACCCCGTTGGTCTATCTGAAGCTGAAATAAAGGCTGTAGAAGCTGTAATGGCTAATCCGAATTACGAAGGAAGCGGCAAGATTGTGGACGTTGTTTACATGATCTGCGAAGACAAAGATCATGACTTTACGTATTGTCAGCCTCAGCTTGTTCCAGTTTATGCTGATGGTGAACATGTGTTCAAGAATACCCTAAAAACTACTGGTAAAATAGAATTTGACGTTGACCCAAGTGCTACTTTGACAATTACTAAAAAAACTATACTACAAAAATTACAGCTTGAATTTACTCCATTTAAAGAATTGACACAGTACATTTCACAAAGTTACAGCTCCGTAACCGCAACAAACAGCGAATACAAAAAAGATTTAACATTTGACTCAAAGAATAATCCAAAGGGCATTA
>WRNB01000144.1 GCA_009776805.1 Candidatus Bathycorpusculum grumuli
TTGTTGTTTGGTTTTTTGTGTGTTGTTGTTTGGTTTTTTGTGTGTTGTTGTTTGGTTTTCAAGTATTTAGTGTGCTGGCGATTGTTAGGTTGACAGCATTGTGTGAACAGTGTCATTATTTAAGTTGATACCAATGTTGGTTGATGGAAAAAATTGTCGTACGATGTCGCTTATAGTTATTGAATACAGATTCTAAAAAAGTGGTTAAAAAATCGTCGTATATGGGTAATTTCTTCAGACGGGATGGGTAGGTTGCCAGTATTCTTCCCAGATTTTACCAATTGTCTGTGTAGATTCGCCAGCAACAAATAACAATCTGCCTGGTCTACCTTTTTCAGTTTCACCATATTCTGCTTTAACAATTCCATAATCGAATAATGTTTTAAGAGCATTCAGCACAGTTGATTTTGCGATACCATCTTTTTCAAGTGAGTCACAGAGTTTCATGTACCATATTTTTTCATCCTTCCGGTTAAAACTAAAAATCGCACATGCGACTTTAAATTCTTTTGACAGCAAATCAGTCTTATTTGTTGCATTCATTTTCATATGTTACCTTGATGATTTCTTGAGAATAAAATTCTTGGCAGGATAAAAAACATTTGTAACTTAACTTGTAGGTCAAGTTAAACCACTATGTTTTTGAACCAAGACTATTTTTTGGACTTACTCCCAAACATACTACCACAGCACACATTAATAAACATACATCTAAAAACAATACCACAACACACATTAAAAACACTCACATCCATAAACAATACCATAGTACAATTTAAGGATTGCAAACTTTATTAAATCGCTATTGAATTATAGAGCATGACAAGCACGCCCAATAACAAAGAACATTTGGACAACATAATACAAAACAATTCTGTCAAAGTTACACCAGAAAAACCAAAAAACATCAAAGAATATTTGGGCAACTTAGCTCAAGATACACCAGAAAAAGTCATCTCTGAGATAAAGTTGATTTAGAAACATTTATCGACAAAATCATAAAAGAAGACCTACATGATCTCTACATCATGGGCCGAAAAGCCAGACATCTTTTTCACCAATCAATCTCACGATTAATTGAAAAAAGCCAAGGCATACACTTCATAAACGTACGTAAAGATGGCATCATAGAGCCATTAGGCAATACAGTACATCAAAAAATAACTTTGCTGACTGATTCAATCAATAAAGGAGACGAAATAGAAAAAATCGTAAACATTCTTAAAAATCACTACAAATGTAAGGTAAACAAAATATTTTGTTACGTTGCCAACACACAAGGAGTTGATAACCTTTTAAGTAAAAAAATCGTTACCAACGAACAAATCATTGCACTCCACAGAGTTTCGCACTCAGAATATGAACAAATTAGCAAGAGACTCGGAGTATATTATCAGTCACGTATTGAACCTATGGATGTAGAACACGTTTTTGAGAGACATAGTTTTTCTACAAAAATTTCAAGCGAATAACTTTTCCAGTTTTTTGTTGCCAGATTTTTGTTGGCTGCAGCTTAACACTACAACGAACATTACTTTCAATTATGTTCATTACAACATCTTGTTCACAAAAAATACAGCAAAAAACGGCGTTTCTTAATCTATAGTCCTCAAAAAGCTTTTGTTTTGTTCGCATAAGTGCTACATTCAAACACTGTTCGTTGTAGTGTTAACAAAGGGATTTAGTTGGCTGGCGTAAAGGTGTACCGTAAGAAGGATTAAAACACAGGCAAAAAAATAAAAAAAGTTGTTTGGGGGTTTACCATGTGATGTTTTTGAGGATGAGTATCAAGTCTTCAATATCGACTTGGCCATCACCGTTAACATCAACAGCTTTTGCAGCATTCCAGTTAGCATCGCACTCTTTTGTCATGTAGAATAATTGAGCCGTCGTAAGGTCAAGCTGGTCAACAACACCGTCTTGGTTAATATCATACGTTGAAAAGTATTGACTAATCGATGTTTGCACAAGATCATTGGTTATCAAAGAGTCGATATAGGTTGCAACGTCAGTGTCGTCATAGCCACTTAAGACAGCACTAACTAATTTAACATTTGTAGTTCCAAGCTGTTTGCTGTTTGAAGAGAACACCAGCTCAAAGATATCCAAAGCATCAGTACTGCTTACGCCGCCATTGAGATTAACTAGAGTAACACGACCATTCCAAAAACCATCACTATTTTGAGTCCATTCAACATTTCCAAGAACATCAAATCCATTAAGACCGGTGAAAGATTTGCCGATAAAGTATGCACCATCAACTTCAAACTGAAGAGTAACAGTAGCAAGTTTACTTACGTCATTGACAGAAACAATATATGTTGCATCATTGCCAACAACAACGTTTGTAGTACCGCTTAAAGTAACAGTAGCAGTAGTAGGTATTGCAGGTATTGATTTGACTATGGTGTAGGTGTCTATTTGGGTAATGGTGTTGTCTGCATTCACCTGATAAGTGGTGCAGGTAAAGGAGTTGGCAGTCACATCTACAATGCTGAACATTGGAAGGTTTTTCTGGTGCATAACTGCGGTATAAGGTTGTTGTGTAACTAAGCTATAGTATTTTTGTCCGCTTGCCGAGTTTAAAGAGAAATAAACTGTACCTGTAGGGTCAATGGATTCGCCGTTAGTTCCAAAAGTTTCAACTTGAATACCCTCAGTATTAGATGTAGCAGCACTGCCAGACCATTGCATCGGGTATGATCGACTGTAAGAGTGGTCATGTCCGTTGAACACAACATCTATACTAAACTCGTCAATCACTGAAACATACTGATCTCGGTAATTTTTGCCATCTGAAAGGGCGTGTGAGTCACCTTGACCATATACGTCGTAGTGGAAGTTGAGAATTCGCCATGTTGCATCAGGATTTGCCTCAATTGCGGCTTGAATAAAGGTTTCCATTGAAGCGGGATTTCCATTGTTAACATTCCATACCATGAATAAGGTGTCACCGTATCTATATACCAGTAATCCGAATGCGCATTTGCTGCATTGGGTGGGTTGTAGAAAACATCATTGTTTGCGCTGGAACCTTCATGGTTACCAAAGCAGACTGCATTTGGGAGTGAAGAGAATGTTGTTTGTGGTGTGAAGAAATAGTTATACTGTGCTAATGTGACAGCGTCGATGTTGTCGCCAGTGCTTGCCATGAAAGCAAGGTCAGGGTTTACGCTAAGAGCTAGATCTAAAGTGTTTTTCCATCCATCACCATAAGTTTGACTTGAGACCTGTGGGTCACCATATACTAGATAGCTAAAAGATGCAGGGTTGCCTGTTTTGGTGGTGTATTCAATGCTCCAGTTGTCTTCGCCGTCGCCAAGCTGATAAGTATAGGTTGTGTCAGCCGTAAGATCTGTTACGGTAACTTTGTTTTGGTGCATATCAGTGAAAACTGTTGAGGTGCTGGATTCACCATGAAACACCATTGCTTCGTCGCCTTGTTTATAGATGCGAACAACAGGGTCACTTACTTGAGCTTGAGTGTGCCATGAGAAAGTGAGCTGTGTCTCATCGGCTCCAGGAGCCAACATCAAATAGCTCACATCTAGAGTTGTTTGCGCAGTAGCCATGCCGACTGTCAATATGCTAAGAAGAACGCATAAAGTCAGTAGAGAAGATAATATTTTTTTATAGTTTGTATATTTAGTCATTTTTATTTTACCCATTAAATTTTAAGAAAGCAAACGCTTTCTAAAGGTAATTTCCAAAAATTTAGATATAAAAACTATGTTAATAGATTCAATACTCATATTAGTTCTACACAGCTCTATATAAAATATATATCTACTAAACAATCAGTAATTACGAAAGTATTTGGTGTTGTAAGTTAATCGGTTAGCTTTATGGACAGCAGAAAATTCACACATATTATTTACAAAACAACAAGAAAATGAACCTCATGATTCCAACCCAAACACAAATAAAACTACAAAACGATATAAACTTACAACCTACCCAAAAACTAAATAGATGTCAGTCTTAATCATTGTTTTGACAGTTTTACTGGCATGATTGCGTAGTTTTTGTGTTTTTATACACCTAATTTTGATCATTTGTCAACAGATTTATTCAGTTTTAGTATACAAAAATAATAAAGTGTCTTATCCCGAAATAATTTCCCCCCCCCCAATTAAGTTAACTTACGACTCAATACTTCAACACAATACCAATACAACAACACCAAAACAACTCCAAAAAAACACTACCACACACAATTAACA
>WRNB01000145.1 GCA_009776805.1 Candidatus Bathycorpusculum grumuli
GTATGTTTTTGGTTTCTTCACAGATTCTTAAACATTAGCGAGCATAAATACTTGTTGAAATTTTTAATTGTGTAATCATCTAGTGGGTTATGGACGTATGGTTTTTTTTGTAAAGTTTAAAATTTTTAGTTATATCCCAACTCGGCTAAGTCGAAACAAAAAACGAACAAAAATTCTACACACTTTGCAAAGAATTTTACCCGTAAGGAACGGTTTGAAAATAAACTTTGTAAATAAATTCATGCTCCTAATTTATTAGGAAAGACAGAATAATTCAACTCCCCATGAAAATCATCTTACACAAATTCACTCTTGCCAACTCCTCATCAGACACCTCCCAGTTTTTTATACGATGTATATGAATTTAAGCGCGATTTTTCTCTGAAAAACTTGGTTAACATGAATCATTTATGGCGTATATAGATTTGATTCTGCGTCAAACTATCTACCAAATGGTGTACTAACTATTTTTTAGTATATTATAACTGAAATTCTTTGCACGACGTGTAGAATTTTTGCTCGTTTTTAGTTTTATTTTAGTCGAGTTATAGATTCAGTTTTGTCAACTACAAGTTTATTATAAAAAATTAGTGTGAAATAACGAAAAATGAGGTATAAGCTAAGTAAAATGTTGGTTATTAGTTAATTGTTGTTTGCTTTTTAAGGTTTCATGTTTTATGTTATTGTTGATGGTCTTGTTTGAGTTTGAGATTACTGTTCAAAATGTTGTGTTGACAGGTTCTTTTAGTGAAGAGATAGATTTGGATGTTGCAGTTTCAAGTTTGGTTGGTTCTAAGCATAGTTGGAAACGTTTTCCAGGGTTGGCGTATAAATTAAAATCGCCATCAGCAACTTTTTTGCTTTTTAAGAGTGGTAAATTTGTTTGTACTGGTGTTAAAACTAGAGTGAAAGGTGTAGAGGCTATAGATAGTTTTTTGGGTTTGCTTAAAATGTTGGGTTTGGTTTCAGGTGTGTGTAGTTTTGTGTGTTGTGTGAAGAATTTGGTGGCGTTGGTTGATATTGTGGGTGTGTCTATTGCTTTGGAGCAGTTTTCTAGTGAGTTTGGGGTGGTTTATGCTCCTGACAAGTTTCCTGCGGCGGTGTATAGGATGGGTGGGTTTGGTGCGTCGTTTCTTGTGTTTTTGTCGGGTAAGTTGATTTGTTCGGGTGTGTCTGATGAGGAGGATTTGAAGCGGGTTGTGAAGGTTTTTTATGATCAGCTTGTAGATAGGGGTGTTATTGAAAGTGTTTTTTGTTAGTGTTTTTATGGTGGTGTGGGTGTGATTTTTTGTGTGTAAATGTTGTTTGGTGAATTGAATTGGTAATTTATTTTTAGTCGTGAATAGTGATTGTGTGTTGATGTGTGTGGTGTATGTTCAAATTTTTTTGGGTGTTGAGGTGTTTAACAAGTTTTTGAGTATGTGTTTTTCGTATTTTTATCTTGTTTTTGTAAGTAATGTTGTAGTTTGTTTGTGTTGTGTCGTTTTTGATGGGGTTTGTTGTGAGGTGTAGGGTGTTGTTTTTTTGGTTGTGTGTTTTTGTTAGTTTGATTGGATTTTGTCGTGTTGTGTTTTTTTGGTGTTTTTTGTTGGTGAATTGTTTTTTGGTTTGTATCGGTCAATAGTTGTTTTGTAGTTTTATTTTGATGATTGTTTTTAGGATTTTTTAAAGCTAGTTTTTGGGTAGTTGGTAAGGCTTATATCATCTTGTATTTTTATTTGTGTTTGGATTGAGGTCATGAGTTTTATCTTGTTGTTTATTGATGATGGTATAGTAGACTTTTTTAGTCCAATAAAAGGTTAACAGATTAGAGGTAGCATCAAAAAATTAATGTTGGTATTAACATCAAAAACATATCGTCATTCAAACCTCTCAAAATGCACAATAGATGACAAAAAATGGTGAGACTAATTTTTTACTCTTAGCACTATTTAAACTTCTTTTTTAAAGACGCATAAACTACAACTATAATCACTAATACAACCACTACTAATAATGTAACAAACCAAAAAGACTTCAATAAACCCCACTCATAAATAGAATTTGAATTAATAGGCAAATCCATGGTAAGATGCGGATAGCCTTCATTTATAGTAGGGTCAATTGTCCAAATAGTCTTAAAATTCCAACCAATAAATGATTGTTGATTTCTCATTTCAAAGAGCGAAAGAGGTTTACCAGCATCATCTATTGTATCTCCAATAATTTTTTGAGAAGAAAGACGATAACAACACGTTATTATAGCTACAACATCATCATCAGTATAACCAACTAAGCTTCCAGCATAAGTATCACAATCACCCAAAGAAGATGTTGCAATTATATTACCTGTAACATAACTATCAACTATATCGCTATTTTCCATAGACGCACCATTCCCGCCATAGCCAACTAAACCTCCTGCATAAACATTACCAGAACCAGAAGAAGCTGTTATGTTGCCTGTAGCATAACAATTCTTCACAGCAATACCACCGCCAATTAAACCTCCTGCAATAACATGACCCAAGGAAGCTGTAACTTTTATGTTGCCTGTGGCATAACTATTCTCCACAATTCTGCAGCCTCTACCAACTAAACCCCCTGCAATAGCTCCAAGAATACCAGTGTCTGAAGAGCTATGCGTGGTTATGTCACCAGTAGCATAACTATTCTTCACAGTAATACCTCCACCATAATTTTCACCAATCAACCCTCCCACACAAACGGCGTTAGTAACTGTAGCTGTTATGTCACCGGTAGCATAACTATTCTTCACAATAACATCATCAAAACCACTACTGCCAATTAAACCTCCTGCAAAACCAGCCCCAGCAGTAACAGTTACGTTACCCACAGTATAACTATCCACCACAGATACACTACCATAATTATAGCCAATTAAACCACCCGCATAAGCAACAGAAGAAGATGCTGCAATTGTAATTGTTATATCACCTGTAGTGTGACAATTTTCTATAGTTGTACCACACATATTATTGCCGACTAAACCGCCCACATAAGCAAAAGAAGCTGGAGACTGAATCAGATTAGCTGCTACATTACCCGTAACATAACAGTTCACCACAACTATATCACCAATAGCATAACCAACTAAACCGCCTGCATAAATAGGAAAAGAGTGCCAATAATCTAAATCAGCGTTTTCATCAAAATAATCATAATCATAAACAGAAGAAGTTGAAACTGTTAGACCCTTAGAATGAATGTTTACACCTACATTTTTTATCACCACATCACTAACATTAATTCTCCCAAATAATCCAGCACACCATTTTTTGCTGTTTTCCAACACATATAGATTATTTATGCTGTAACCGTTGCCGTCAAATGTGCCTCTAAAATCATCAATAGGCACCCACTCGTCTTTGAGGTTTATGTCGTTATCAAGTATATAATACCCACCCTCGCTGTCATCTCCGCCAATAATTGCCAGTTCATCAACATTTTTGATATGTATTGCATTCTTAGGAACACTGTTTTGATCTACAGCCCAGACAGTATACGTCATACTCAATAATGGCATCAAACCCATAAACAAACATACAAGTAAAATCACCACAAAAAATCGCACAAACACAACATTATTGCTTATTTTCACACACAATCCTCCACAGTCGCCACATAGATTTAATGTTTTATAATTAATTAACATTATCTTTACATTATATGTTTATAGTTAAACAAGAAAACTATTAACATACAACCACATACATTGTTTAAGACAATATGCAGCAAAACAACTAACACTTTCCAAAGTGGCCATACACAACTCTTACAAAAACACGTCTAACCAAAACAAACAAAACACGCCACACAACACCACACCAACACACAACCTCACTAAAACACAAAAAATACAAATCAAAACAACAAAAACACGCCAACCAACCAACAACAAACAACAACCCTTTTCTTACAAAGACAAACCACTCAATTAGATGTAACACAACGTTGTCAACCTAAAATTATTTGGTGCTGTTCAAACACAGGTTAAAATTATGTTGCACACAACAACACAACTAACATCCACATATAAAGAAATCCCTAACAAAAGAAAAAACCAAAGAAAAAAACAACACACACAAAAAACAACACCCCATAAAAAACAACACCCCATAAAAAACAACAAACAAACGCTCCGCTATAGCGCTGTTCCCTCGCTACGCTCGGCACCTACCGGTGCAGCGCTAGAGGACAGGCG
>WRNB01000146.1 GCA_009776805.1 Candidatus Bathycorpusculum grumuli
ATTACCACCCGCTGGGTGGTCGCCACCCATTTCAAACGTATAAACAATGTTGTACGTTTCCCCTCCCCATGCAATGGATAGAAATGGAGAAGAAAACAACATTACTACAAGTAGTAAAGCTGCAATAGGCGCAAATTTACCTCTACGAAAACTCTTCGTGTTTAAATTATTTTTTGTATTTTTCATTTTTTTTTCATCCTTATTATAGAATACCTATATGGTTTGGTATCTATAAAACCTTTCTAATTTAAAACGCGGCCAAGTCAAACATACAAAATTTTTCACAAATAAATTGTATCATACATGTTACTAAAAAATAAGTTTTAAACATAAATTTACTTGAGTCAGTTAATTTAAATGATTAATTATATAACATAACATTTATACATTAAGGGCTTTGGAACAAAACTGTCAGGCATACCCGTGACATACGTACATCAGGTTGCGTATCAAAATGATTCATAAACATGACAAATAACACACAATCAACATAGAAACATTCAATCACGATAAATAAAATAGTTACAAACATTCATTATGAAAACTAAAAAATCGTAAAAATCGACAAACACCACCACAACAAACAACACTTAAAACACAAAACATATAACAAAACATTCCAAACACAACACACAAACAACAAAACCAAAAAAACACAACCTTACAAACATAAAAATATCCAAAACAAAAACACCACCCCACCACAATTAACACAAAACAATACCCACACACCCACCAAACAACCAACCAACAAACTCTTAAACAACAAAAAAACAACAACCCCCCAGAGACTGCATGAAAACCAACTAAAGTTATAGATTAAAATTAAAAATTATGTAATTAAAAATATTTAAATGAAAAAACTATGTAAAGTAAAGTAATATTTTTATTATAATTGGTGTTGGTTGTTGTTAAGTTAATAGATGTGCCTAAGTGTAATAAGTATTTTCTTACAAACGTGTTTTTTACAATATTTTATGTCATGAATTAATACATAATAGTTTTGTCACAATATTTTCATCATAAATATGTATATATGGATGTTTTATATATACGAGTAGTGTTTTTGAGGTTTGTGGGGTAAACAAGAGATGACAAGTTTGGTACGAATTGAGTATAGGTGGGCAATGTGGCATAAAATTTTTGCCATGTTTTTAAACCAGTGGTTTACAAATTTAGTGTCAGTAAAAGTAGTGAGTACATATTACTTCCACAAAACAGTAAAAAGCCTAAAGAACCAGTATTCATTAAACAGGGTTAACATGTGATTAATAATATGAGTTTTAGAAGTTGAAAAAATTGAGTGAACTAATGCTGATAAAACCTAAACGTACTGAAGGTGTTGTTTTGACAAAAAAGTACAAAAACGTATGTTGTGAACATTGTTTGGTGCTTTGTAGCTCTTTATTTTCCATGTTAAATGCTTTAATGAATACAAAACAAACTTTGTTAAAAGCTGTGGGTGTAGCACTTCACGTTTTTAATGTTAATTTAAATACATACTGGATGTGGTTATGATATGCGGATGAATGTAACGACTGATTACGGTGTAAGAGTTGTACTATATTTAGCTGAAAAGAAATGTGTGACAAGTGGCTCTGAGATTTGTGAGAAGATGGGAATACCCCATTCATATATGCACAAAATTGCCAGAGTTTTGAAAAACGCGGGCATATTGCAGGAAGTACGAGGTGCAGCCGGCGGTTTTGTGTTAAAAAAAGATCCAGAAAGTTTGTCTATATTGACTGTTGTATCTGCTTTTGAAAAAACCATCATTTTAAACAGATGTTTGGAAAGTGATAAATTTTGTAGCATCGATGCAGCGTCCTGTTGTGCAGTAAGAGAGCTTTATGCTGATGCTCAGTCTGAGTTGCATAATAAATTGAATGTGAAAATATCGACTTTTTTAAAACAATAGACTTACGTAGTTTAAAACCTGTTTTTACTTCTTTTTATTTTTATAGGGTTTAACAATTTAGGTAATGAAAGGATTATAAATAAGTGTTTTTATGTGTATAAATTAATGAAAATGTTAGTATAAAGTTTGACCATATAGTTTTTAGTTAATTAAATGTGGTAACGAGTTGTGTTATGTGATTTATAAGCATTATTAGTTTATGTTAATGTTGCAGAATTTAGTAGTGTCTTAATAGTGAAATTCTTTGGGTATTCTTCGAAAATTTATGTTTTTTCAATAATTTCTTGTTGAAAATCGTGTAGTTATGAGTACGTGTTTAGCTTGCGTGAGCATGATACATAACCATGTATATGCTGTCATATTTGTTGAACGAAAATAACAAGCATTTAACTTCGACTTAAAACGAACAAAAAAACCATGTGGCTATAAGTAACATACAAATTCTAAAGAGTACTTCCACAAATATCTAAACCATAACAAGGCCACAAAAAGGATGTAACAAAAACAATTCAACAACATACTACAAACTATTAATCAGATCAAAACACTTAATCCACAAACTTGTATAATAATTATGGATGTATGGGAAAAACATATGTCCATAACCTGCGCATATACGTTACAAAGTAACTTTTTTCGCGTTATCATAACAGATATTTAGTTGTTAAAATAAACGGTGTTCATTGTTTTTGCAAATTTGTCAATTTAGTCAACCGTGAAAAAAATAACCTGTAAAACATGTGTGATAGTTATGGACATATGAAAAAAATTCCGTTAAAAACTAAACACATACATAAAAAATGGCGATTGGAACAATGTGGTTAGAAATTTTATAATTTTAACATGGTGTGTTATGTATTGTTTTTATTGCAGGTTAAAGTGTTTAAATAGTTTTTTTCATAAATAGGTGGTTTTTGAGTTGTTTTGTTAGTTTGTGGTTTTTGTGGTTAGAAAATTTTTCGGGAACTATGGATAATGGCAATTCATACCAACTTAAACCCGTCAAAAATATATGGTAAAACTTTTTCCGTGTTGCTATATGTGTTTGTATTTTTCTGAAATATCGTATTGAGATGCTTAGAGGGTTTGCTAACCATTTTTGTAGGTCTTTTTTTGTTTGTGTTGTTTTAGGTACCGCGTTAGAGCTTTGTTTTGTTCTTTAGTTTTTGCATGTTTAACATATGCTTTATATAGCGGGTATGTTTTTGGAAGATAACTACGCACATCTACAGTAAACTATATTTAGGACAACGTAATTATAATTAAAGTTTTGGACATATCACTTAAATACGCGATTGTACCTACGTTGAAGTACTAAACTATATGAGAGTGTAAAGCAGATTATGAATAAACTAAAAATATTTAACAAGAAAAAACGAATTTTATCACCTTTAACTATAATTGCCATTCTGTTAACGATGATGCTTTTGCCGGTTCAACCAAGTTCTGCCGCCTCCACTGTTTACGGTGTGGATGGCAGAAGTCTTCCCACAAACATGACGGGCGATACATCCACGTGGATAGAAATTGCACAAAACGACGGTTATTCGTTGATCATCCGTAAAGATGTCCTACCATTAGGATTTGTAACATTTCCAAAAGTGACACTAAATTCTAATTATCAAGTCTCCAATGCCCGTGATGTCGTAAATAATTGGTTTAAAAACACACTTTCCAGCAATGCCCGAATACGCGACTTTACAGTAACAAACACAGCATTTAATGATCTGGGATATTTTGCTTCACTATCCTCCGGTCTAAGTAAACCAACTGGGACACTAACTAAAACCGGTAACGACATAGCATTCATACCAAGTTTTGCTGAAGCTGCAAACTTTTGCAGCATGCAATATGGAACCAGCACAACAACTTGGACCCAAAGCTCAGCGATTGCTAAAAGTAACTATAACAAATTAACCAAATTACCCACTTCACCTTCACAACAAGATTTTTGGTGGTTACGATCACCTGGACCTCACAGTGGCACAGTCAGTAGCGTTGGTACACACACCTCATCACTACAACAAATTGTGTGGGGTAGCACAGTTTCAAGTACAGCCAGTTATGTATACATTCGCCCAGCTCTATGGGTTAGTTCAGACATATTCGAAACACGCCACAACGTAACCGTAAACAACAGCTACGCAACAGAAACAGGCGCAGGCACCTACCCAACAGGCACAACA
>WRNB01000147.1 GCA_009776805.1 Candidatus Bathycorpusculum grumuli
GTTTTCAAGGGCTAATGCTTTGTTTTTTGTTTTTGTTTGCTTATTTTTTAGCATTAGTTCCTTGTTTTGGTTTAACATTCTACATTTGTAGTGTAGATTGTGGTATTTAAATCTTTTTGTTTTTGTTTGTGTTTGATTGGATAAGTTTGGTGTGGGTTGTTGTTTTAGATGTTATGTAGTGGTTGGTGTTTGTTGTTTGTCAAATGTTTTGATGAGAATTGTGTGATGATGGTTTGTGTCTTAAAAATTTGTGAACTAGATGTGTGACCTAAAACTACCCGCTAAGCAGTAACACTATAGGTAATTTGCTTGAAGATTTGGCTGAACATGCTGTGGAGGTGAGTGAGTATCTTGTGAAGAATGTTGGTTTTTCTCAGTTTGAGTGTGATGAGCTTTGGGCGTTTGTTAAAAAAAAGAAAAAACACTTAAGTGAAGCGGCCACATTGGGCCTGAAAGCGGTGACTGCTACCTCTACACCACCATAAAGCGAAAATCTTACCTGTTTGCAGTATTTTTAGCAGGTAAATGGTCAGCAAACTTTTTTTGTATGGTGCGTAAGCTTGCTAAAATTCTTAAAATGCCTTTGTTACAGTGTCCACTTGAGGTGTTTACTTATGGGAATGATGTTTACCCGTATGTTTTGTCTTTGTTTTTAATTGGGTTTGTTGGTTATGGGTTGTTAGTTATGGTTAGGGGGATGGGTGTGTGGTTGGTGAGAGAAGTTTTGCTGTTTGTGGTGAGTTTTTCCATACGTCCATAACCAGCATACAACTTTTGAAAAACACTTTTTATAACTACCTAAAAGGCTGCAGGTATACAAAAATGATGAAATATTTTGATTTGGCAAGAAAAATATTGGCCATAGTGGTTTCGAAAATGTTATTTTGCAATTCTTGTATGCGGGTTGTGGTCACATGGTTTTTTAGGATTTACGCTACCGCAGACATCAACCGCAAGGGTTGAGTCTCGCACCACACGGTTTGTTTGGTTGATGGTTGGTGTTTGGTGGTGTTTGGGAAAGGTTAAATAGTGTTGGTTGTGTTGTGTTATTGGTTTAGGTGTATAGTGGGTTGTCATAAGATATCTATGGCAGATTTTCATGAGAGAGTTCGCCATTGACAAGTCGATGCTGGAAGAATTGTAAAAGCAGTCAAATGCTTTCATAGAAATAACTCGAAAAAATCTGGCGTAAGCAGAATCCAATAAATATATATTGTTCCTATATTGATAATATATCATGGAGAAAAATGAAAAAATCAATAAAAATTGTTAGTATAATGCTAATTTGTTTGATGACACTTTCATCCACACCGTTGACTTTTGGAAATTCATCTTTGACTTTCGGAAATTTCGCTTCAGCCTCTACTGGGGCAGCCAACTTTCTACCAAATTATTGGTACAACGGAACTGGCACCGTTGACACCGCAAATGAAGTTAGCCTAGCCCGAACCACAGCCCAGTACATAACAAGTCAACTAGCCGAAAAATATCCCAGCAGTTATTTCGCGGCTTATGATACCAATTGTGACCTTACCACTTATCGAAGCGTTACTAGCTACATAAAAAATAACTACGACTATGCCGTGATTTATTCAAAAGGACGTCGATCAGAGAGTGGATCGCATATATCACTTGCTGACCATTATGGTGCTAACTTCTACGATTATGATATTGAGACTAGAACATCGTATGACAAAAATAGAATGACATTTATATGGCACTGCAGAACAGCCGAGAAATACAACTATGGTGGCCCTAACACGGATATAATGGGTGCTATTGGAATGCCCTATGCTTTTACACATAATAACTATTTACTCGAATACGGTACTTCAGGACATCAAGTTTACTTGGGCTGGAAAGACAAAACACCACTTACAGTGTATAACTCTACACTAAACCCTCCACAATACCATAATGTGACACTAATGGGCGGTTTTAAAGTTGGTTCACCTCAATACGAATGGGAAATCAACCCTTATTTTAACTTCGCTGAAGTTGCTCGAACATTCTGGTTTAACATGCGTTGCGGCGACACAACAAAACAAGCATTGATTGATCTATCTTATGCAATATATGGCCGATCTTTTATTACGCCAGGCAATAGCTTTGACGATTTATATGGTTGGTTAATGGCTTACGGAAATTGGGACTTAGGACTACCGCCAGATTCGTCACCTCGCTATGTTTCAAGCATTGCTCCGGGCTCGCCAACGAACATCGGTTCAGGATATGTCAGCAATGCTAACGGTATCACAGGGAGTGCACCTGATGGAAATCTCGCTTTCATTTATGGCATAAATTCTGGTGATGGGGGACATATTGTGGGTGTGCTCAATGGTGTTGTAAAAGGTGAAATTCGGGTGTATGCCGCTTCGGTTCATGGATATAATACTCGTTTGCAAGTGTTTGTTTCCAACGATAATGTCAATTGGGTGCCAATGGGTAGTAGAACAGTGACTGGTGGTACAGGTTGGCAATGGGTTAACTTTGGCACATACAATAGTAATTTCCAATATATTGGTGTAGCAGCTATGAATCAGTATGGCTACGAACCTGCTAACATATACATAGACGCCGTTGAAGTACAACAATAAAAAATGATAAATAATAAGGATGGAAAAAATATGAAAAAACAATTAACTAAAATTATTGCGCCTTTGATTGCTTTACTAATTATGACTTCACTACTATCGGTTACTACACCAGTTACAGCTCAAATCACACCTCCTCAAGAAAAAGCCATGCACTTCATGGAAACTATGTTACCTGTAGATTTATCAAAATACTCTATCACTCTTCAAAGTGAACGTATGATGGATGAAGAAGCCATAGGACACAATAGAAAAATTACCTCTCTACGTTATCAACTAACGTCAGAAAACAGTGACTTGAGCGTCAGCTTTAGCGTTGAAAAAGACAACATTGCACTTTGTAGCATTTCTACGATTGCAGGTCAAATTATTCCAAAGCAACAATATTCTAACCAATTTAATGCTGTAAAAGCTTTTCTTGAAAAATACCAAACCTATACTCAGATTGATTCAAGTAACCTAATAGCAATGATAGACGGCGTGGATTTAACAAAAGATTCTACAATAACCGCAGAAAACCTCAAACTTTCCATACATAATAGTCATAGGTCGGAGACAGAGCAAACTTCATTCTACTGGACATATACAATAGATGGTTTAGACTATACATCATTAGAGCTTATTTTTGATAAAAAAGGTAACTTTGATACACTGTCTGATACACGAGTGGTTTTTAGAATTGGTGATACGTCGATAAAGGTTTCACTGGAGCAGGCTATTGATATAGCTTTGGAAAATTTACAGTCGTATTCTTACAAGATGCCTGATGGTACAGTTGTAAAAAACTTTAAAACTGGTGACATTGCAGCTACACTACACACTATTCCAGTTGATTATGTTGATTATGAACTTAGACCATATTGGGATGTTAGAATATTTCTAGATGACATCTATCCTGGTAACGTGTTTGGTGTTACTGTGTTTATTTGGGCTAATACTGGTGAAATCATCTCATACAGCAACATGGCAACAGGTGGAGGCAGTTATTCTGATGTGGAATTGCAATCAACATCACCTAATAATATATTGGCAATAGTGGCTGTGGCAATTATAGTAATAGTAGTTGTGGCATCAGTAATTGGATTGGCATTCAAGAAAAAACACAAATAACAGTACCTTATCTTCTTCTTTTTTTGTTTTGGTTAACGTGACTTTTTGTCCAGTTATCCGAAATTCCCTAAAATTTACCTACCGTATTATCAACCAAGTCCAGTATAGCTTTTTGTTTTTTATTAGGCTCCAAAGACAAAATAGTGTTATTATCAAAAACTTTACACATCAAATTACGCAACTCCTTCAAAGCACACTCCACAGAAACCCCCACAGGCAACAAACTCTGCAAATTCACATAAATCACCACAGA
>WRNB01000148.1 GCA_009776805.1 Candidatus Bathycorpusculum grumuli
GTTTGCGTTGCCTATGGTGGCGATTAGTGCTATTGCTACTAGTTCGTTTAGTTTGTATTTTATTTTTCCTTGTTGTCGTGTGTCTGTTTGGTTTATTATTGCTTTGGTTGTTTAGGAAGTTTTTTATGGTGTTTGGTTGTGTGTTTTGTTGTGTATTTTGCATGTGATGCATTTGTGTTGATTGTTCATAAATTATTTGTTATTTTGTATGTTAAGTCGTTGTATTTGATAAATAATATGGGTTTATTTGTGTCTTTTGTGTTTGTTGTTTGGGGGGGTTTTTATTGTTTGTAAGCGGTTTGTTTAATGTTCGTGCGTTCTACGTGAACCTCTTACGGACGCACGTGTAGTGGTTTTTAGGAAAGGTTAAATAGTGTTAATTTTGTTATGTTATTGGTTTGAGATATATAATGGATTGTCACAAGATATCAATGGTAGATTTTCATGAGTAACCTTTTATTTTACGATAGCCTGATGACATTGCTTTAATAACACGTTTTTTGAATCATTTATACAGTGTACACTCGATTTTAAAATCGATAAATAATAGTGCCTAAAGTCTAATGTGCATCTGTAAGTAAGCACTTCTTATTTTTTTCTTCACATACTTTTTCTATTCACAATCAAGGTTTAGTTCCCGTTTATCTGTTAAACTTCAATGGAAGTGAAGAGTTGTTTTAGAGTTTTGATTTCGAAATTGTTGTCAGAGAGGTACTGCATCTGATCCGCAAAGTCCTTAATGGTAGCTGAAGTATAAACGGATCCATCACTTATTTGATGATAAAAAATAATAACAATATTAGATCCATTTGCTTGATTCACATAGTTTTTAAACATCTCTAGAGTGGTTGAATTTCTTACTTCATAAGCTGGTAATGCGTAGGGATTAAAAGGTTGATTCATATCGATGTTACCGTGTATGATACCACGCGCTGCGCAATAGTTTTGTTGCACCAGAGACTCTACAGTAGAGTTTCCAGCACCTTCCCCGTTAGGATAAATAAACAAAGGCGCGTTAATACCGTGCTTTAGAAGGTCCTGCTTGCTCTGTGAGAGTTGGTATTCAATAGCTGATTCATTTTGAAGGGTTAGGATACTATGATCTGCTGTGTGACTTTCAATATCATGACCCTGATCATGCAGAGCTACGATTTGTTTCCAGTCCATGTAAGAAGGGTTTTTATCGGGGTAATCGGTAATTATGGAAAAAGTGGCTTTGAACCCGTGTTCCTCTAAGATGGGTAGAGCGTTAGTATACTGGGTTAGCCAGCCGTCATCAAAAACTATGCAAACCACTCTTTGTTCTTCTTGAGGCACCTGTGGGTCATAATAATAGTCTACATAGGCGTGTTCGCTATATGCAACCTTAGTTAGGTTAGTGTTTATCAGTTGTGGGAAATCGTAGACTATGAAAACTGTTGTGAGTAAAGCAGCAAGCACAACAACTATCAAAGTTTTTCGGCTTACATTCGGTGTATTTTTTGACATATTTAACGGGTCCCCCAGACTTTACCTTTCCAAGGTGTGATCCATGAATATAGATAAACAAATGTTATGACAATGGTCATCATAGAAAACGCAATGCGGTATCCTATGTCCTTAAATGTAAAGTATTCTACTAACAACTTATCGGATAACGCGGTTAGTGCTGAAACCACAAGGAGCCCTAAAAAGTAACCAACAACCAATTCGTATCGCCCCATCAAGGCTAAACCAACTGTACTTAATAGCATAGTAAGTGGAGACATGTAGGTTACAAACATGGTTGTGTAGAAAATGATTTTCTGGAAGAAATTTTTTCTTAAAAAAACCTTGGAAGCAAATAACATACCCCGAAAAGAACTTCTACCCCATCGCACTTGCTGTTTAACGAATTTTTTGAGTTTATGTGGTGCAATAGTGTAGGATAACGCAGTGGATTGAAACACTGATTTACCGCCCATCCGCAACATCAGATTTGTCATTTGTCGGTCATCGCCTGACACAACCTCCCGACCAAGAAATGTCTCATTTAACCATTCATCAACAACTTTGTCAAATTTTTCGCGGCGATAAGCTGATAACACCCCCGAACAGCAAAGAACCATTCCAAAAAGACTTTCTATGCCTTTACGGAGCCTAAACGCGTCAGCATACCAAACTTTTTGGAACCGCGCTACTACAGTATTAACTTTGGTGTGCGATTCATTAACAACAACCGCGTTGCCGCAGACACAATAAATGTTTTCATCAGCAAAAGGCTGGACTAACATTTTTATTGCGTCAGGTTTAACTATTGTATCGCTGTCTACGCAAACTAAAACTTCTCCTGAGGATTGCTTGATACCCGAAGCCATTGCATGCCGTTTACCCATGTTTTTGTTGAGTGTAATCACTTTAAAATTCTGGGTAAGATGTTTTTTGTTGACTACCTCTAAAGTTTTATCAGTACTTTTATCGTCTATGACTATTAATTCCATTTTATCTTTTGGGTAATCTGAGTTAAGAATCGAATCGATTGTTTCGCCTATGCCATTTTCCTCATTATAAACGGGAACAATAACACTTACGTTAGGACGAAAACCTTGATCTGGAACAGGCTTATATGAGTAGGTAAAGGCTAAACGGAAAATTAAAAATGGCGTTACAACTATACCATAAGCCGCCAACAACCAATAGGTCCAATGCCACCCAAACAGATTTACTCTGCTCAGATATATGAAAGCTAAAATTACTACTGTTAAATAGATATTTGTACATAATATGAAACTTTTTTTGAGATGCGACAAATAATAAACAATCCGCGAAATAAATTAATTATTATTTAATTCTTCAACACGTTCATCTTCGGAGACATCTGAGATAGTTTGGGTTTTGTTTTTTCTTCTATAATTAGCGTCAGTGTTTATTGCGCCGTGTAGTAGAGGTGTTTGTGGGTGTGCGTTTATGAGAAATTGGATGTCTTTTGGTAAGCATTCACCGCCAATACCATCACGTGCTTCTGCCATGTCAACGTTCCATTTTGTGTTAACAGCAACACGCAATTCATCAAAGTCCAAATTATTTTTATCGCAGAGTATCTTGAGTTCTTCAGCATAAGCGATACGAAGATAGTAGTACGTGTTTTCAACTAGTTTGGAGAGTTCAGCAATTTCTATTGATTTGACTAAGTGAATGGGTATGTTAAGTGATTTATAAAACTCAAGTGCCTTTATTTGACTTTCATTATTTAACGTGCCCAAAACTCTGAGTTGAACAACGCCATGTTTGTCTTCTTCTTCTTTCCACCATCTGTGTGGACAAACAGCTATGTTAGATAAATTATATTTTCTAGATAGTGTTCTTGCCGTACCTTTGGTGAGTGTTGACTCAAAACAAACAAGTGCATTAGGATTAAGTTCAGATATCCGTTTTACACAGTCTTCAATGGCACTCATGTCTGAATAGCCATTACGATACCAAGTGTTAACTGCAATTACATAAATGTCCGCATAGACAAGTTTAGTTGAAGCGACTAACCCAATTTTTTCAGCATTATTCACTGCTTCTTGAGATATGTCATATCCGCAAGTTTGTTTGAATGCTTTTGAAATATGCTCCGCTACAGGCAATCCAATATTACCCAAACCCATGATACATATTTTCATCTTTTTTCAGACTTCCTATAAATAATTTACTAAACGTGTTATGATTTCGCGAAAACATTTAACTGCTTTCATATAAAGGTTACGTTAAATAACAGTAGTTCCGAAAGTGTTTTGAACCGTTAACATTAACTTGAACCATACCTTATTGACTATCTGTTAAGAAGAGCAATAAAGATGGTCCAAGACATAAACAAAAGCTTAACATGACTTTATACTTTTTCACTAAATCTTGCCACAAAACACCTAAAAATCCCAACAAAAAACAACACCAAATACAAACCAAACGACATCATACGCGCACTAACATA
>WRNB01000149.1 GCA_009776805.1 Candidatus Bathycorpusculum grumuli
AGAATTATGTTGATTTGTTGTTTTTGTGTGTGGTGTTTTTGGGGGTTTTGTGTGGTTGTTTGTTTTTGGTGTTTGTGGTGATGGTGGTGTTTAAGTTGTTGCAGTATGTTTTGTGTGGGTTTGGTGTGTTGTTTTTGTTTTTGGTTTTGTGTAGTTTGAAGTGTAGGGTGTATGAGTGTCGTGTTATTATTTAGGTGGTGTAGGAGGTTTGGTGGTTGTTTCAAGTTGTTTGGTGTGGTGTTGTTTGTTTTTATTTTGTGTAAGTATGATTAGTATTTGTGCATAGAAAAGATAGTGGGAACTATGGGTTATGGGTTATGGTTTTTTGAGGTAGTTTGTTTTGTTTGAAGTGTGTTTTGTTTTGTGTGGTGTTGTGGTTTTTGTTGGTAAGTTATAAATACTGGATTTAATCATATTAAACCTGTATGAATTATAGGATTGGGATGTTAATATGAAAACACAAAACACAGAAAACTACCAAAAAAACTTTAAAACAAACAACCAAGAAAACAAATTTTTCACACCCAAAACAAAAAACACAAACAGAGGTCAAAAAAATGAGTAACAAACCAAAATATAAATTTGAAACAATACAAATTCACGCTGGACAAGAACAACCAGACCCCACAACAGGCGCACGTGCAGTTCCAATATACGCAACCACTTCATACGTTTTCAAAGACAGCACCCAAGCAGCTAACCGCTTCAATCTTACCGAAGGCGGCAACATTTACACCCGTTTAATGAACCCTACTTCAGATGTATTTGAAAAACGTGTAGCAGCACTTGAAGGCGGTGTAGCCGCGTTAGCAGTAGCATCTGGCGCAGCAGCTATTACCTATGCAATACAAAATATCGCTTTGGCAGGTGATCACATAGTGTCTGCCTCAAACCTATATGGTGGCACATATAACCTGTTTGCTAACACTATACATGAACAAGGTATTGAAACAACTTTTGTTGACCAAACAGATGCACACAACTTTGAAAAGGCTATAAAGAAAAATACAAAACTTATATTTGCAGAAACACTAGGCAACCCAAACTCGGATGTAGTTGATCTGCAAGCTATCGCAGACATCGCTCACAAACACGGAATTCCTTTCATCGTGGATAGCACCTTTACCACTCCTTACCTGTTACACCCATTTGAATATGGCGCCGATATCGTTGTTCATTCAGCAACCAAATTCTTAGGAGGACACGGTACAACATTGGGCGGTGTAATTGTTGACTCCGGAAAATTCGATTGGGCACAAAATGATAAATTCCCCGGATTATCTAAACCAAACACTGCCTATCATGGAGTTGTTTTCACTCAAGCTGTTGGCAATCTCGCTTATATAATAAAAATCAGAACCACACTTCTACGAGACCAAGGCGCAGCTATTTCGCCTTTCAACTCATTTCTACTGTTGCAAGGATTAGAAACATTATCCCTAAGAGTAGAGCGACACGTAACAAACGCTTTAAAGGTAGTAGAATATCTAAAAAACCATCCACAAGTAGAGCAAGTGAACCACCCATCTTTAGCTCATGGACATGCAAAAAAACTCTATAACACGTATTTCCCTAATGGCGCAGGGTCAATATTCACGTTCGAAATTAAAGGCGGTGCTAAAACAGCTCGTCGTTTCACGGAGAGCTTGGAGCTATTTTCACTTCTTGCAAATGTAGCAGATGTAAAATCTTTAGTAATTCATCCAGCATCCACAACGCATTCCCAGCTAAGTGAATCTGAATTGCTTGCCAGTGGAATTAAACCAAACACCGTTAGACTCTCCATAGGAACTGAGCATATCGATGACATCATTGCCGACTTAGCACATGGCTTTGAACAAGTGAAATAACAAAAAAAGAGTTAATTGATATGAGAACTATTTACAAATCCGTCATAGAGCTAATTGGTGACACACCACTGCTCAAACTTTGTCATATTGAAAAAGAAAACTCCCTTAACGCTACTCTGCTTGCCAAGCTAGAATATTTTAATCCAGCTGGGTCAGTCAAAGATAGAATAGCAAATGCAATGCTTGACGATGCCGAAAAGAGTGGTCTTTTGCAGCCTAGTGCAGTTATAATTGAACCAACATCAGGTAACACAGGCATTGGTCTTGCCTCAGTTTGTGCTGCACGTAACTATAAGCTTATTTTGGTTATGCCCGAAACCATGTCAGTAGAACGTCGAAAACTTATGAAGGCATATGGTGCAGAGCTTGTTTTAACAGATGGAACAAAGGGCATGAAGGGTGCAATAGCCAAAGCGGAAGAACTGTTAGCTGCTACGCCTAACGCGTTTATGCCAGGACAATTTAGTAACCTCGCTAACCCGACAGTGCACAGAGAAACGACTGGACCTGAAATTTGGCGCGATACCAATGGAGTGGTGGATATTTTTGTAGCTGGTGTAGGAACTGGTGGTACTATTACTGGTGTTGGGGAATACTTGAAGTCTCAAAATCCTTTGATTAAAGTGGTGGCTGTTGAACCAAAAAATTCTGCTGTTTTATCTACAGGAATTGCTGGTTCGCATAAAATTCAGGGTATTGGTGCAGGGTTTGTGCCAAAAACGCTTAACACAAAAATTTATGATGAAATTATTACTGTAGCGGATGAGGATGCTTTTGACGCAAGTAGACTAATTGCTCATAAAGAGGGAATACTTGTAGGTATATCTTCAGGCGCAGCGTTGTGGGCAGCTATTCAGGTTGCAAAGCGAGCTGAAAATAAGGGGAAAACTATTGTTATTATATTTCCTGACACAGGTGAGCACTATCTTTCAACGACACTTTTTGCAGAATAACCTTTGTTCATATGTAGAAATAGCTTGTTTTAAGGGAAATTGATGAAAATATGCCTGTAAATATTCCAACGAATTTGCCTGCTGTGGAAACACTTAGCGCAGAGGGTATCTTTGTTATGACTGATAAACGAGCGCGTTCACAGGATATCCGACCACTTGAAATAGGTATTGTGAATTTGATGCCTACAAAAATAGATACTGAAACGCAGCTTTTGCGTTTGCTTTCTAATACGCCGTTACAAATAGAAATTACGCTTTTACGAATGGATAATCATGTTTATAAAAATACTTCAAAGGAACATTTAGATGCTTTTTATCAAACATATGTAGATGTAAAGAATAAGCGGTTTGATGGTTTGATTATAACAGGTGCGCCAGTTGAGACACTGCCATTTGATGATGTGGATTACTGGGATGATCTGTGCACTTTAATGGAGTGGTCAAAAACGAATGTGTACAGTACTATGCATATTTGTTGGGGTGCTCAAGCAGGCCTTTTCTATCACTACGGAATCGAAAAATATGAGCTTGACGAAAAACTCTCAGGTGTATATCCGCATAAAGTACAAGTTCTCTCTAACTGTCTAATGCGAGGGTTCGATGACGTATTCTTAGCACCCCACTCACGTTACACAGGTATACACGAGAAGGATGTCATAGCCGCTGGACTATCAGTTTTAGCAAAGTCAAACGAAACGGGTGTATATCTTGCCGTAAACACAGACCTCAAACAAGTATTCATTACAGGACATCCCGAGTACGATAGAATGACACTAGATGGAGAATACCGACGTGATATTGATAAAGGCTTAAACATAAAACCTCCCGTAAATTATTATGAAGACAATAACTCAGATAAAACACCAACAATGCACTGGAAAACTCATGCTCATCTCTTATTTGCGAACTGGCTTAATTACTACGTCTACCAAGAAACGCCATACCACTTTGCAACAACATGATAATCCGAAATTCCCTGATTTCTACCTACCATATTTGTGTATAAACCAAAATTCACGAACGATTTACAAATTAGACCATTTTCCAAAAACTTCACAACACATTTATATGGTAGGTAATACCTA
>WRNB01000150.1 GCA_009776805.1 Candidatus Bathycorpusculum grumuli
GGCAGCATATTTTGCGTCCTTTGTCTCGTGTGCAGAGGGTTTTGTTTGAGGCGTTTGGTTTGCCGGTTCCTGTAGGTTAAAATTTTTTCGGGAATTCAGGTTATAAGTAGTGACGCGCAAGGCGGACTTAAACCAACAAAACCCTGTGATATCTTCATACCAATGATTCTCTCTACAACTACCTTTACGAGATCTACAAGTTTCCTGTTTACAACATTTAACAAAACACCATACACAAACAACTACAACCATAAAAACCGCTAAAAATCAAAAAATACCAACAAACTTTAGCAACGAATTTAAAAGAGAAAGACCAATCGATAGCTACGCTGAGGGCAATTTATGAAAGACTCTGATAATCAAATTATTATTTTCAAAACAGAAGATGAAAAAATAACGGTTGACGTACATTTCGATAAAGAAACCGTCTGGTTAAATCTTGACCAGATAGCTCTGCTGTTTGAGCGAGATAAATCAACCATTTCCCGTCACATAAAAAACGTGTTTGATGAAGGAGAATTAGATCGAAAGTCAGTTGTTGTAAATTATGCAACAACTGCCACTGATGGTAAAAAATATCAGGTTGACTATTTCAATCTTGATGTAATTATTTCTGTGGGATATCGTGTTAAGTCTTTACGTGGTACTCAATTTCGTCAGTGGGCAACCAAACGACTCAATGAATATATTCGCAAAGGGTTTACTCTTGATGATGAACGATTAAAGAATGGTGGTGGACGGTATTTCCGTGAACTGTTACAGCGTATCCGGGATATTCGTAGTAGTGAACGTAATTTGTATCAACAGGTTACCGACATTTATGCTACCGCGATTGATTACAATCCAAAAGCTGACCTCACACGAGAATTTTTTGCAACAGTGCAAAATAAAATGCACTATGCTGCGCATAAACATACAGCAGCTGAACTCATTTTTGAACGTGTGGATAACGAAAAACCTATGGTGGGTATGACCAATTTTAAAGGTGAGTATATCACTAAAAAAGATGTGAGTGTTGCAAAAAACTATCTTAGCGAGAAAGAATTACAGGTGTTGAACTTGTTGGTGTCGCAATTTTTGGATTATGCAGAGTTACAAGCTTTAGAGGAGCACACGATGACTATGGCAGATTGGATTGCGGAACTTGATAGGCAATTGCTTGCTAATAGGCGTGAGCTGGTTGTGGGCAAAGGAAAGATTTCGCATACGCAGGCTATTGAAAAGGCTGAGAAAGAATTTGAAATTTATCGCACCAGAGAGTTGAAACAGCTTGAGAGTGATTTTGACAGAGCTGTAAAACAACTCACAAAAACAGACAAGACAAACGAAACATAGAGTTGGTAGATTCGAATATACAAAGCCACCACGGCATCACCACAAACGATGTTACTTCTACACCCACTATTTTTTGCCTAAACATTGACTTAAAGCGCAAACCATTTTTGCTTAACCATTTTTTGTCTCAAAATCGCTGGTGGATTTATAGCTGATTAACTTAAATTTTGGATATGGCTTTGTTTGTATTGAGTGCGGGTGTGTATGGAGCAGGGTTTACCGATTAGTGTCTGCATGTGAAAAGCAGAGTCACGTAATATTTGAGTTTTTGAAAAATATTTCTTATCGTTGCGAGTTATTAGATTTACAAAATTGATGAAATCACATTATTAAATAACATGATGCCCCTATTGATTACACGGAAAAATTTATCACAATCTTGCAGGTCAATTATAGACAACTGAAAAAGAAAAAGAGTTTAGAGTTTATTTTTAGTCTATATTTGTTTGCCACAGTGAGCACAAAACGTAGCTCCAGAAGAAACAGAGGCTCCACAGTTTGGACAAAAATTAGAACCCACACTTGCTGTTGACGTAGTTGATGATTGATATGTAGAAGACGCTGTACCATAGTATGATTGTGTCCTTGAAGGCTCTTTAAGAGAAAAGAAAGCAAATGCCAAAATCAGAAAAGCAAGCCATATCAAAATTAAACCAACACCAACAATTGTCAGTATTGCGCCAATCCAAAGTAAAGTTCCTGCTGTATGGAATAAGTGTTCACCTGTATGATTTTCCAATGCATTTAACGATTTTCGGAAGCTTAGCACCATCAATACCATAAATATAGTTAGCACTACAAGTTCAAACGCTAAAATCATTAAGCCAATTAACATTGTACTTAAAACTGCAATGCCATTAGAGGTAAGCGAAGAAAAGCTAAAAATACCGCCAAGAACAAAACTGCCAATAGCTAAAACGATAAATCCGATTATGCCAAAGATTACGCCTGTGACAAGATTTTTTGCAATATCATCGTTTCGATAATGATCTGCTAAACCTTTCACGCCAAATAACAGCAAAATTAAACCGACAACACCTATTACTCCATTAGCGAAACTTAGAAATACTATTAGGGCACCGATTGCAGCTAAAATTTTGTTTGTTTCAAAATTTCCCATTTAATTCATCCTTAAAAACTATACATAAACGTTTTAAAATAAAAACTTTCACTATACATTATCATTTTTTTTCTTCACTCTTTAATTTATGTTCATTTCAGTTTTTTGTTAATTCTGCTAACTCATCAACATTTCGTACAAATAGATAAACGCTATGTGTCTAACTGGATATACAAAACGATATCTGTACAATCACATTGTGTTTTTAGAAAATTTCGACATTGTTCATCCAAACACTCACATCTAAAAACATGTTTTCTGCTTTTTTATAACCATAACTATGTTTTTTTGCTCCTATTGGTATTTGGTGTTTAATTTTGGTTTTTCGCTATTTCATGTGGGTGAACACATTAGTTTTTCTCTAAATTTGTTCCTGTTCCCAAATATGTTACATGCAACTATTATGCCATAACGAAACTTGCTGATTCCACCACCTTTTTTAGTGAAAAACCAAATTTTTCTTATCCTCTACAGGTATGAGCTTCATTTTTATCACCTATACTATATAACGTCTTATGTATTTAAAATCAAGTTGTTATAAAGGCTGACGATTGAGACTCAAAGATGATAGGTAAAAAATATCTTTACACACGAAACGACAAAGAAGAACACAGCATAAGACCATTTGACGACAAAACAAAAACCATAATCGAAAAACACAAAATAACCATCCAAGGCCACAACAAAAAACAAAACTAACACCACTACATCTCACACTTTTTTCTCCACCAAACAATGCTCTGCTGTTTATTACCTATTGTTATAATAAAATTAATAGCCCACGCAATACACAGCAGTTAAGGTGGTGCTTAATAGTGACAGTTGAGGCTGTTTTTACCGTTGAAGAGAAAATAAAACTACAGAAACTAACTGAGGAAGTTCCAAAGTTACGTTTACGTGTAAAAGAATTAGAAGAAACCTTGGAGATTTTAAGCAATAAAGAGCTTATGCAAAGCATAGAGGTCAGTGAGAAAGAGATAACCGAAAACCGATTGTTTAGTCGTAGTGAAGCATTAAAAGAATTGGGCCTAAATGAAGAAGACCTTTGAATTTTTGTACAACCCAGAATTTGTCAAACAACTAAACACGTTAGATAAGCAAACAAGGGTTCGAATTATGAAGCAGTAGTTTTTTTAGCGTTTTCGCCTTTTGCGGGTAAGTGTTTAGCCAATACTGTCAACCTAACGTTTATCACCACACTAAACACCTACAAAACAACCCCCTAAAAACAAAAAAACCAAACAATAACACCAAAACATAACAAACATCCCTACGCAAACACCAAAAAAACACCATACCACCAAAAACAAACAAACACTAACCATTAAAACACACTTAAAACAAACCTATAAACATCCAACCCACGTTTTAAATT
>WRNB01000151.1 GCA_009776805.1 Candidatus Bathycorpusculum grumuli
CTTCAAAAGCTGAAGGCATAGCCAAACTAATAGACTGCCCAAGATGTAGCAACAAGAACTCTTTTGGAGACATACGATGCACCACATGCGGTATGATACTGGATAAAGAAACAGCGTTACGTTTTGAGGAAACAGAAAAGCAAAAAGAAACACTACTACACACAAGAACATCAGCGTTGAATAGTCGAATGCAAAAAATCGATTAAGATCGTTTTGAAAAAATTGTTATACTCCTATCCATAATCAAGAATGTACGATTTCTGCAAACGGGTGTAGCGCAAGGAGAAAATATTAAAAAGACAGAATGCAAACGAGATCGCTATTCATAATAAATTGCGATTGGGTCAATAATGTATTCTGCTTTTTCATTTGTGAATCCTTCTTCATGAGGCATTGTCAGTGTGCTGTCTTGAATTTGATTAAGCAATTTGATTACTTTCGGGTAAGTGGTTGGTATTAATGCTTCGAATGTGGTTTTTCGTACCCTTCCTATAACTATGACTTTTGAATCAAATTTAAATCCAGCAGTTTCCTTTTTTACACGCATATATTCTTCATTGAGTAACACAATATATTTGCCTGAATAAAGAAAAGCTCTATACGGTAACAGCTCTCTTAGAAGCTTAATGCTGTTCTGTGCAGATAGAAAATATTTTGAATCAGGGAAATCAGATGAACATGGATGTTGCATTCGATGAATGTTATAGTATTTTTCTTGAAACATACTAATCTATTCGGTCGAGATTTAAAAAGTGAAAATCTTCGGCTATCCGAAAATACGTTTTAGGGCATTTCTTAAGTTTCTCAATTATTTCTTCGTGAGATTTACAATCATGTATTAATTTTTTAGAATATAGGTATTTTTCAAAATCATCAAACAGGTTATCCGTCATTTTTTTAGCAATAATAGTTTTAAATTCATCGGAAATAGATGCTAACTGTTGACCATCTTTATTCTTTGTTTTTAGTGTTCCGTTTAATAACGCATTTACAAATGACAATTTACTTAAACCAATGCTCCCCGAAATAGTGGTTTCAGTTGTATTTCGGTCGTTCTCTTTGGTTGTTGAACGTCGATTTGAGTTTTCATCAATTACTTTTTCTAAGAGTCCGTTGAATATTTGTGATATATATGAATTTAAAAGATCCTGATCTAAGTAAAAAAATTCTTTCACTTATTTTTCACATCCTTTTGTTGTATAAATTATTTGGAATCATAAACTGTAATTAAAATGTTGTTTTCTCCGCAGGCGCAGGGTCGTTCTGCCTTCTCTGATTAGAGCTTGTTGACAATTAATTTGACTATTTAATTCTGGGTAGGATGAATATTGAATGGCATTGTGAGAGGCAAAATAGTCAAGTTATTTATTAACAAATCCTAATGTAACCGCTTTAGTTAGAGTTTGGTGTTTTTGTAGCCACGCTTGCTTTCTTCTTTTACGCATTCAAGTTGTAAAGAGTTCTGATTATTATGTGACTTTTATGTTAATTATCATGCCACTATTAACTATTGCAGGAAAAAATCTTTAAACAACTCCTTAATACGATAACATTGTGAAACAGTATTAATTCAATTTATTTCCCTGATCCAATACAAGGAACCATAGAGTTGCCTCAGTGGTTAGTGAGAATAAAAGATGAGCAAGCGATTCGACGTATGATGTTTATCCGGCAATTGGGCTTAAAGGCATATATGGATTTTCCAGGGGCTATACACACACGGTATTCTCATGCTTTAGGAACGATGCATCTTGCTGGGCGACTGACCGATTTGCTTATTTTGAAAATGGAAGGCAAACGGAATATTGTGGAGAACCTTAAGAGTAATAAAAACAACATTATGGCGGCGGGNTTTTTCCATGACATAGGGCATGCTCCATTCTCGCATGCGGCAGATTACGTAATGAAAACCATTATGGGCAAATCACATGAGGAAATGTGTGGAGATATACTAAAGCAGAAAATCCCTCATGATGTCGAAAAATGGGGAATCAGCAAAGATGCTATAATAAATATGGTGAACCCAAAAAGTCATGAGTATCAATTTCTCAGTCAAATAATTAACGGTCCTCTTGATTGTGACAAACTGGATTATCTGCTCCGCGACGCACACCATGTAGGGTTGAAATATAGTTTTGACTTGGACCATTTTTTGAGATCATATAGAATAATTGGTGAAGAAACAGCAATTAATGAATGTATATTAGGGCTTGATTCAACGCAACAGGCTGTTGTCACAGCCGAACTATTTGTTATTATATGGAAGAGTATGTATGACCTAGTTTATCTAGTTCAAAATTCCCGAATTGCTGAAAAGATGCTTGAAAAAGCGTTCTTATTTTATAGTGATTACAAGGAAATTAAGAGTTTATTTGAATTAGAAAATTTCGTTGAGGGTAACGATGAAAATATGCTCTCAACATTAAAGAAAATAGATAAAGACGTTCAACGGTTCTTGGCAATGGAAAATCCCGCTCGTCTCTATACAATAGTTTTAGAAAATGAATTAAGCGAGAAATGTTACAAAGTGACTCCCACTTTTATGGCAAAACTACGCAATGACGCAGATGCATTATCTGATGAGCTTTCTATCAGATTAGCTGAAGAACTAAAGCAGAAGAAATATCGCATTATTTGTGATATAATAAAATCAAAGTCACCTAATAAAATTAATTTAGAACCTTCAGAAAATGGTGAAGAGGAATTACGTATGCGATCAGAAATTGTTGGAATAATAAAACCAAAGAACGTTATGAAAGTCTACGTTGATCCGACAGTTTTAAAAGAGACTGGAAAGAAAAAGATTCAAGAAGAGATTGAGAAATTGGTGGAGGATGATACACTTGACAACAGCTAATGATATTGTCCTATTGATTAATTTTTTCGGAAATTGTGAAAGTGTAGAGGGACGTACCCGTATACAAAAGGATATTTGTATTTTAAAATATGAAGACAACGTTCCATTTACCTTTGATTTCGTATCTAATTATTATGGTCCATACTCTCATTCGCTATCTGAAACGATTGATGTTTTAATTGCGGCGAATTTACTTACAGAAACTATTGTCCCTTTGCCGACAGGCGTTAAAAGATACGATTATAGATTAACTGAAGCAGGTCAAAAAATGTATACAGCTAACAAATGTTCCATTGAACGTGACTTTCCAGTCTTAAAACCTAAAGCATCGGAACTATGTGCCTTGACCATATCCGAAGCTACAATACGCGCTAAGCAATGTAGCGGAATACAATCATTAACTCGAAAAAGAGCTAAATAACAATTACAATACAGGCAGCCTCCGAAAACCCCATTTCAAAAAACTAAGTAACATAGTTACACTGTTTTCGGCACGTGATTTTTGGGAAAATATAGGTTTTCGGAGGTCGCCTACAGTTTATTGTAAACAAAAAACGAGTTAAGTGCGCAAAATTCAATTATTTAACAAGAGCCCCAAAGATAACAAGTTCACATGACTGTGGGAAACTTATTTAGGGGTCAAGCGTTCTTATTTTACTTAGTGTTTAACATGAATCCTCAAAATCTAAGCTATGATTTTGAGGAGCGGAACTGTACCCAAACAGGTAAATCCCGCCGAAGGCTCCATTCTCTTTGGGTACAAATCCCTTACCAATTTTAAACGTCCAAAAAACCAAAAACAACAAACCAACAGTAAATGACCCCATC
>WRNB01000152.1 GCA_009776805.1 Candidatus Bathycorpusculum grumuli
ATGTGTTTGTTTTGTTCTTTTTTGTAGTGTGTGCATTTGGGGTTTTGGCATACGACATTGTTTTGGCTTTTTGGTCTTCCTTTTGGCATGTTTTTCACTGGCAATATTGTAACATACGAACTATATAAAGGTATCGTATGTTGGGACACTACCTGGTTTTGTGGGTTCGAATTCAACATCCCCTGTAATTATGCAGGGAGTCTGTCTGTCACCTAACGCATACATGACAAGAAATATTACCCGATACACCAACCACACACTATACATCATCGGGATATCAAGGCTTTCTAACTCACCCCATCAAAAACGGATCGAACTCTACTTTATGAAACGTGCTCACTTTAGTTATAGATGTAACAACAAAGATTAACACAAAACCCCCACTTAATGACGAAAAAGGGTAAACTGTACAAATACTTTTCAAAAATATGTGCAAAACCAACAAACCTACAAAAAACCCAAAATACTAAAGTTAAAGTGATGAAAGGGAATGAACCATACAAAAACCCCATCCCAAACTGCCCAAACAAAGATTTGTTATGTACATACAAATCGGACAAGAGAGCTGCCCTATATGTCGTCAATGTTGGGTTGACCTATCGGAATCTAATGTTGAAGGGAACGAAACGGGAGCAAAAACTGAAAACAAGCCCTAACCGTCCAACAACGTAACACCTAACTTTTCACTTATTGGTGCAAGTGAATTCCCAAAACTCAGAATAACATGGAAAACTAGTGGTTTTTCTCAGCTTTTAACTCGTTTATTGTTTTGTGACTTATGTAACTGGTAGCGTAACTCCGCTCAATATCCTCCTTTCCCGACTTGCTAAACCGCAACTTTTTATCTTTAGCCTTCGCCCAACCATGATAATATGTCCAAGAAGGCTCAAGTTCGTTCTTTTTGGCAAAAGTTCTCACTTCCTTCATAAGAGTAGACATTTTACTCAAATTACAAGCACAAACCCGCTCCAAATAATCCACCTGGCCATTACGCCACTTTTCATAATTCTCCTTTGACAAAACCCCAACTTTCTGCATAACCTCAACAGGAACAACCACACCTGTTGAAATCATAAACTCATACATAACCTGATTCACTTTATGCTTTAACTCTTGATCGTTCATACAAACCCACTAATACGTTAATTTTACAACAAGATAAACTAGAGGTCTATCATTAATTCTCATCTATGGGTGTTTCTCTTTTTACATTTCTTTTTGAACACAACTTACCCAAGTTAACAGATACACATACGGATGATATTAACAAATTTTCACGTTCAAAACCTATCCCAGACAACAAACCAAAGATAATCAGAATTACAAAAGAGAACCTTTTTCACCTGTCTAATTTTCTCAAAAATTACAGCATACAGTTAAATGTGTTGACACAAAAAAATGTAAAAGTACCCAAAGGAGCAGGTCACATGGACGACAAAAACATCAAATTATTTGAAAATAAACACATCCGTACAGTATGGAACGAAGAAAAACAAGAATGGTACTTTTCAATTATCGATGTTATTGAAGTATTAACCAATACAGATAATCCACGACGCTATTGGAGTGATTTAAAACGAAAGATGAAATCCGAAGGCAGCCAACTGTACGAAAAAATCGTACAACTGAAAATGCCTGCACCAGACGGCAAAATGCGACAAACAGATGTTGCAGATACATCGCAGATTTTACGCATTATCCAGTCCATACCCTCACCCAAAGCAGAACCGTTTAAGCTATGGCTTGCATCCGTTGGAAAAGACAGGATTGATGAAACAATAAACCCTGAAATGGCTATTGATCGCGCGTTTGCTACGTATCTACGAAAAGGTTACTCTAAAGACTGGATAAACCAGCGTATTTTGACTCTTCAGGTGCGAAATGAGTTAACTTCGGAGTGGGATGAACGGGGAGTTAAAGAGGGCAAAGAGTACGCAATTCTAACGGATGAAATCTCCAAGGCTTGGAGTGGAATGACAACAAGGCAATATAAGAGTTTTAAAGGTTTAAAGAAGGAAAATTTGAGTGACAATATGACGACTCTTGAGCTTGTGTTAAATATGCTTGGTGAGGCAACTACAACTGAAATCTCAAAAAAAGAAAAACCAAATACTTTTGAGGCAAATCGAGAGGTGGCAAAGCGTGGTGGTAGTGCTGCTGGTGTTGCGCGAAAAGCAGTTGAAGCGCAAACAGGTAAACCTGTTATAACTTCCAAGAAGGCTGTTGATTTTGCACGGCTCCTTACGGACGCAATTGAAGACAACAATAAAGATATGAAATAAAGTTAAACCAAAATTTTGAAACGACAGGCACTAAACAACTTAAACTCAGCCAGAGCATAACAGGTTGATCAATATTACTGTATTTTTATAGTAATTTTTTTATTAGTAAAAACAGTAGTAAACAGCAGTGAAAAGTTTATGGCTTCAGTAACTGTAACACGACACTCACAAGTCACCATACCTAAAGAGATACGAGAAATAGTAGGAATAACTGAGGGCGATAGGGTAAATATGCGTGTGGTAGAGGGCAATAAAATAGTACTTGAGAAAGCCGATGAAGAAGTGTGGAAAGACTGCACAGACTTTCTACCCGATGACTTTGAAAAAATACTCACTGCCACGCGTTCTGATTCCACAAACAGATTCAAACGACTGGGATTGACCCCATAATGCTCCAAAAAAAAGAAACAAACAGAAAACAACTCCCCGTTCGTGTTTGTTGATACCTCTATAATCGTTAACATAGACCGGGGTAAACAAGAAGTAATTGAGTTATGCAAACAATTAACCCGAACCAATAGTGCATACATAAGTACGGTAAGTGTTTCTGAGATTCTAACGGGTTCATACCTACGAAAAGATCACAATATTGCAGTTAAAAAAGCTGAAAAAGTACTTAACCAATTTCGTTGGGTTTCTCTAAACGGAGAAACAGCTAAACTCATAGCAGAACTCAACGCCTATTTAATTGCAAAAGGACAACCCATAGAATATCAAGACATAGCAATCGCAGCCTCCTTCCTCTTAGAAAACTGCGACATCTTGTTAACTGAGAACAAAGAACACTTTGAACGGCTACCAAATCTAAAAGATAAAGTTATGACCACTAAAGAATTCTGCCAAAAAACCGCTGTCGCCTTTTAAGCAAATCATGGGTTGGTTGGTCTTTTCAAAAAGTCTGATTTTGCCTATTCTGTTAAGTAACGGTGTTTACGTAAAAAAGGGAAAGTTAGCGAAAAAGAGCAAAATGTTATGGCGATATCGCCAGGACGGACACGTTCGAATCCCACCCCCTGCAACAATATGGAAAAAATGATAGTGTTCAACTTTGTGAATAAATACAAATTTAATATCACTATCAACGCTTTCTTTTCATGACATCGAAAAACGATACAAACTACTGTAAATTAACCGAATCGTATTTAGGAAAATTTTAATACTTTGTAAGCCGTAGTTGGGTATTAGTGTTTTAAATGGTTGAAGTTGTTTTCA
>WRNB01000153.1 GCA_009776805.1 Candidatus Bathycorpusculum grumuli
GTTTTTGTTGTTTGTGGTGTGTGTGGGTTGTTTTTTGTGTTGTTTTGGTGGGAAAAGTTGTGTTGTGTTTACTTAGTAAATTGTACTTTCGGAACTACTGACTAAATAAACTTAGTCTTTATTATTTTTGTATTCTCAAACTGAACAAACGCGTTACCAAATGGTCAATTAAACGTATAAAAACACATAAACTACACAGCCACACCAATAAAACTGTCAAGATAATAATTAAGACTAACGTCTAATCAAGAATAACAGTTCGCAATCATAAACCACAAAAAATGACACAAACAACCTCGTGTAGCCTAAAACTTAAAAAGCCAGTACTGAATAGCATACTGAGTACTGTGTTGTTGTGTCTTGAAGACACCCTTGTTAGTGTGAGTTAAAGAGGGATAAAAACCTCTCTTTCCACCACAATTATGTTGAAACTGTGGAGACCGTTTGATTTTTTAATAATTTTATTGTTGCGATACTGCCTAAAATTATTTTGAAGTCGTTTTCTAGCTGTTTTGTTTCATAGCTATTCTCTAAATTTATTGCATAGTGACCTATAGAATTATTTGCAGAACGTACATATGAAGCTATTAAAAGTTTATAATCTTTTTTAGTATGCATCCATCGCCCATCATCTCGCCCTGTGTGAGCTCGTTGTGTATTACCCTTTCCAGTGAATTCAGAAATTCGTGGAAAGAAAATACTATGCATAATAGTTGCAATAGGGTCTCCAAATACTCTTAAACCATTAAAATTAGGTTTTATTCCAAGTTCTATATCGTCGTATTGATCTACCCAACCATATTTAAAATATGATCTGACAAACTGATCTTCGACATCATACATTTGACCAATTATACTCGAACTTAAAATGTCTATTTTGTTCTTCATTGCTTTTTCTTTAATGGAGTTCACTGTTTTTGTTGTATTGGTGTTGTTTTCATTTTGTTCTTCTATGATATATTTAATATCTGTAATTGACAAATTTTGAAGGGATCCTTTACATAAATCTAGTTTGAGCATTAAACTCATTTCTTCTACTGTGGCTTTCTCTGTTGATTTTGATAGCATTTTAAGAAAACTCGTTTCGTTTTCATCTAAATTTGGTAGAAAGTCGCTATAGCCTTTAGTTCCGATAAGTTGTTTATACGCATCATCAAGCAATTGTTTGTTAAAATTAAGAAAAAGTCTAATTGTTTTATCATAAAATTTACAGTTTTGTGCAGCGATATCAAAAGCAAAGTGGCAAAGTAAATTAATTTCTAGAGGCATACGACCTGTTGTCATTATTGCAAGTCTGTCAAAACGATCATGGATAACTTCCATTTTATATGTATGGTTGAACTTGTTTAAAATAAGTCTCTGACTAAGTTCAATCGGTTTTTTAATTGCATCATAAGCAATGTTGTCATCAGGATATGGTCCTAATTCAATTTTCAAAAAACCTCTTGGTAAAGGCGAGAATACATTACTAACATCGTCTAAGAGTTGATTCGACCCTGCAATGATAACTGCAATTCCAGGCGTGTTCTGAAAGACACTTTTAAAAATTTGCATTAAATTCTTGTTTAAGGTAAGACATGTTCCTTCATCAAAAATTAAAACTGCACCTTTTCGTGTGTCTTTTTTACCTTTTTTGTTAATTAATTCTATGTAATCCGCCAAACCATCTCTAAGAGCAATAGATGAGAATGGTTTAGTATTTGCGTTAACTGCATTTACGATAAAATCTATGCCAGGTAAATTAATCTCTAATTGTCCCTCGACTTTAAGTCCATGTAATTTCGATGTCACTTTACCAACTAAACTGTCTTCAAGAAGTTCTGCTTTTTTAGCTGCCATTAACAGTTCAGTTAAAATTAACTGGATAAATGTTAATTCTCTTTCAGGGTCTACCATACTTTCGGTTAAAGTAATTTTTGAACAACTAATTTTTTTAGCTACTAATTTTCTTTGTAACGCATCAAGAAAACTTGTTTTGCCCACTCCTTTGCCGCCAATTACTAAGATGCCACCAACTCCTCCGTTTAGGATTTGTTCACATGCGATGTAGGCACCCTCCATCTCTTCTTTACGGTCAAAGAATAGCTCAGGGTTAATGACATGTCCTAAATGATGAAATTGATTTGCTATTCTGATTTCTCTGATTATTTCTTCTTTATATGCCATTAAATTCCCACACGATATTTTGGTTAAATGCGTTATTAGTTATCTGGAGTTTCCAGTATCCTCTTAAGGGTTATAACTGAGTTTATTAATAAATTGATTTCCTCTTTATCGAATAAAGAAGCCGCTGTCAATATATGTGATCAATGTATAACCCCACTCTTTTCAAGCTTGTTGTGCATATTCTTTGAATGGTTACATTTGTTACAAAAATTACGCCTTCCGATGCGGGGGTACAGTAGACCAACATTTTAGTGTTTATAACACCAAAAAATAGACTACTAATTTAATACAATAAGATAGCAAATGAACTTCACATATAACCATAAGGGTGCTAACGGTATTAACGATACTAACGATACTTTCTTAGATAACTACTTACCAGAATAAAATCTGTTAGTTACCCCAACTCGGCTGAACCGAAACCAAAACCAAATCCATAAATAAAGAAAAAACAAAACACACCACAACACAACCAATAACAAAAAATCCTAAATAACAACATCAAACACAAAACACTACAAACAACAAATAACAAAAACAACACCATACTTTAACCAAAACACCATCCACAACCACACCAAAAATATGCTACCCAAAAAAAAACGGCAAAACACATAACCACAAAAAACATACACCATTTGACCACCCACATTATACAAAACCACTACAAAACAAAAAACACACAAACACAGAAAAAATCACCAAAAAAAAACAACCCAAAAATAAAACACACCCACTCAAAAAAACACATATAAAAAAGAAAACCACATAAAAAAATCCCAAAACAAACACAAACACAAAAAAACATAACACACAATTTCTCAGCCATGCAACCACGCCCAACCTACACACCATAACACAACAAACCATCAAAAAAACCACACAACACCACAAAGACGACAAACACCTACATCAACTACTTTTACTTCATAAACAAAACCGTTGACTTATGTTATCTACGAACACCAACATGAACACCCTTCCAACTACAATTCCACTACAACAACCACAACTACCTCACAAACAAACTATCTAAAACAAAAAATAGGCTACAAACAATCAGACAACACCTCTCTATCATAATAACCCGTAATTCCCGAAATATTTATTACCACAAAAACCGAAATACACAACAGTAAAAACTTTTTCAAAACACACACAAACCACAAAAATCCGTAAATATAAACAAGTATAGCATGCTAATATGTTAGTGATAATAAATATTTATTACCACTAAGGCGAGTGTATAAACCATCAAAACTATAGTATCGTTTGATTATAAAACGCAAATAACAACATTATTTTAATGCATCTT
>WRNB01000154.1 GCA_009776805.1 Candidatus Bathycorpusculum grumuli
TTCGAGCACAGGTGCTTTTCGTAATGCTATGGTCCCCTTTTGCCTTTCGGCTCTGGGTAATACGATGACCACCTAGATGTTTCATCAATCTAGGACCGCTTCCGGCGATGTCAACTCAACCTCTTACGGACGCACGTTGGGTGTGTTGGTGGGGCTTTGTTTGCGTAAGCGATGTTTTATTTTTTGTTGTAATCCAAGTAAGGTATTTGGAGCAGATTTTGTCTCTATTTTTTTGTTTACTGATTTATCGTTTAGTGTTTAGTTGTGCATATTTTTTCATACGTTGCCCATGACCGCAGAATACACAACACAACATTTACCAAACCTTAAGCTGCCATGGTATTTAAACTTCCAAAATACCGCCTTCCACAGACACAGAATTACCACTCAGCTCAAGCCATAAAAAGTATGTGCATAATCAACTTGTTAAAAAAAGGTTATGTAGAAAATAATGGGTTAATTGTTAACTGTTTTTTAGGGATTGGTCGTGTGTTGGGTTTGGATAGGGGTTTGTTTTTCCTTGTTTATTTTGATATATAATAATTGCTATCAAAACTACAATAATACACGCAGAAGTAACAATTATTACTATATAGTATTGTTGAAAGATTTGTGGATTGTTGGGTGCGTTTGTTGATGGTGCAACAGATGTTGGTTGTATAATTGGTTTTGATGTTCCCGGTTTATCTCTAGCTGGTATGGCTACTGTGAATTCAGTAAATGCACTTCCTTCGCCCTCAAAAACAGCGTCAAAATAATTTGGGGGTGTACCTAAATTAAAATATCCTTCTACAGCTTGTATACGAAAATCAAACACTGTATCTTCCTGTGCAATATATAGATGATCTGGAAATGAAAGTTCTTTTTCATCATATGTAATTGTTATAACTGTATATGCCGAATCGGATTGATACACAACATGTTTAGGCAAATTAACAGTACTCCATGAATGAGTATCAAGTTTATGAAAAACACAATAGTATATGTTATATATGTGATTTGTATCGGTGTGTGGTGTGAAGGAGCGGTTTTTAACGGTTATTTCTATAACTCCATTTAGCGAGTAGTACCCAGGGAAAGAATACGTAACTTCTCCTGTATAGGGGTTAGTATAGTCTGTTGGCGGATTCCAGATAGGATTGTTATGTATTTCTACAGAAACTATAGGTGCATCTTTAGGCTGAGAAGGAACCGTTACAGGAGCCATACAAAACTCAACCAAAAACAATCCTGACACAATTAATGTACAGATTAACATTAATGTAAATTTTTTACTTAAACAAACCATTTAATCACCTATTTTGCATTTAATATTTATTTGCTATTTTAATAGTTTTCTCTGATTATTCCATCTTTCATCCAATAATTTAAGTACAATAAATGTTAGGGTTAATTATTACTTCACTAATTTTATTGGCGTAATTATGTAATTTCAGACTGCGTAACAATTAGTAGTTTCCCTCAAACACACAATATACAACCACCGTGAATACACAGACACTACACATAGCGTGCAACATGTTGCTTTTAGCGGTTTTGTGCAGTCTGATTTTTGAAGTTTTATACATATATTTTGTTCATTTTACCGCGTATAAAACAGTTTACAAATACAAAAATAACAAGTACTAAAATCTAATATTTATTTGCGCCATCAAATCCGACACACGTACATTCGCCTTATCCAACGCCTATGAAATACAAAAGTCTATGAAATAACAGAAAAAGAAGGGTTTGTTACGTTTGTTATTTGATCAATTCGCTTTTACCTTTTCCAAACTTTCCAATTTTTGCTCCAACAACCGTATTTTTTCGTTTGCCGTCTCAAGTGCCTCGTTTAATTTAACTAAATTGGTAGAATGTTCTAACACCAGAAAGCTTGCTGCCTCAAGACGCTTCGTTTCATTACGCGCATACCGATCATTCCACTCATCTAAATGCTCTGTACAAGGCTCTTTAACACTTTTACCACAGATACATATGATTTCGTCTTCAGCAGTTGAACTGTAGGTGGTATGTAAAACGGTTTTTTTGGTTTCATGTGTTAAGAATTTAAGTGCTTGCTCCTCAGTGTTGAAATTAGGCAATACCTCTTTTCCACTGTCTTCTCGGGCACAGTTGAATGTAAATGCTTGTTTACCATATACGTTTCCACCGTATGTATTAAGCCAATATTGAGTTGTGGAACCTGAATTTTTTGTTGATGCGTTGGGGTGGGGCATTATAGAGTTGTAGGATTCGATTTTTGTTGCGCCTGATGTTCGTACACCGATAGCGTTGGTATGTACTATATCGTCACACATGACCTTGCCTTTGGTTGTTAGGTGATTAGTTTCAAAGTTTGCCCATGAATATGTACCTGTAGGGGACATAATGCGAGTTTCCCATGTATCAGGAGCAACATTATCTGGCCAGCCGTCATTCTTGATTAGTAGCATAGGGTTACGTTTTGCGTTGGGTAATTTTCCAGAGCCTTCTGGTCCCCAGCCGATGAGTTTTGGTCCGCCATGGGCTACAAATACACCTTCTTTGCTATCTATCATGCCACGTGCGTTAAAATCACCACGTAAAATTAAGTGGTGTGTTAAACCTATGGCGGGACTACCTGAAGAGCCGGGATTGGCTGGGTTCTTTATTAGTACGCCAAAAATGCGGTTGAAATTGCCTAGACTGTCTTTCAACATATATCCGACTGGAGGATTGGGAATACTAGGCTCTCCAAGGTCCAAATCTGGATACACGAGTTTCTGCATGTCTTGTTCACCATTTACCACGGTAAAGTTTTGTATTAATTCAATTGGAATGCTAATTGTACCACCATTCCAGTTGCCAGATCCTCCTCCGATGGAACTCCATACGGCATACAGGGTAATATTGGCTGTGATTGTGAAAGTAGATCCCGACGTATATACTACTGAACCACCACTCGAAGTAGCCCAACCCTGAAAAATAGAGTCAGATTTTGTTAAAGTGCCCTGACCCAATACAATTACTGACGCACCATTACTATAAGGACTATTAGAATCTAATGGAGGACTACCACCAGTATGTCCATTACCATTATATGTAACTGAATAACCAGAAGCAGGTACACCGAACAATTGATACAAATAAAGTGAAACCGCCCCAACACCAAAAGTAGTATCACGCCAACCCTTATTATAAGACATAACTGACATATATTGCGTAGCCGCAACAGTAGTATCATGTAGCCGTACATCTACCAAAGGAGCAGAAGTTTCAAGATTACTTAACCCCGTAGATATACAAACCACACATACCAAATAGGTTTTCCCCTGCGTCAAAACAACTTGATTAGCCCCTGTAAAATTAAAATCCACCCATGTTCCAGTAGATGGTGAATTGGGAATATTATTAAACCGTAGTTCCCGCTATTTTTTCTAGGTACAAATACTAATCTTGCTTACGCAAAATAGAAACAGGACACTCAATACCAAACAACTTGTAACAATCATTAA
>WRNB01000155.1 GCA_009776805.1 Candidatus Bathycorpusculum grumuli
GTGCGGCATATTTTTCGTTTAGTGTTTGGTTTATTGTGTTGAATTCTTGTAGGGTGAGGCCTGAGAAGTTTTTGAAGTGTTCTGGTTTTTTGGATAGTGTGACGTAATTGAGCATATAAGCACCTTAATTGGTGAGTGTTGGGTTTGTGTGTTAATAAAAGCTTTGTTTTAGCGTCAAAAAACTAATAACGACTAAGGTCTAATGTGTTTATAGGGTTTTTGCAACTAAAATATTTGCTACGCTGTCGCAAAAAAAGTTATACTACAACGCTTGTGCGCATATTATGAACATATGGAAAAAAAAATTACAAGCTTTTGTTTTTGCCTTTTTTGTTTATCGTTTGGCATTTGGTTGTGCATATTTTTTTATGCATTTCTCGCGAGTTTTAATCAAAAAATTAAAAAGTACGTTCTGGCGGAAATTTGTATTGCAATTTTTTGCCAACCAACTCACCTATAACGCCACCTGTGACATAACATATAACAACACTCAGTAACAGAGTTATATGATCGCCTGTAGAACCGGGTGTATACCAAGCAAAAAAAGTCCCGTTATTAAATTTCAGTAATGTAAGCCATAAAAAAAGCCCAATAAACACTGCGCCCATTGCAATATAGATTAATCTTCCAGCAATTTTTGGGTTAACTTTAGTAAAGTAATAATATGCTGAGCCAAGCAGGCCAATACACAAAGGCATTATAAATGTGTATAGAGGTTTGCCAGAAATATACCATAGAAAGAAAAAAACCACAGGAACACTAACCGTAGAGGCGAGCCAGGTAATTTTCCATTTGCGAGATACATCCACACTCTTGGGCATATTATTTAATATTGTATATGCTTGTTTGCCTTTCTCAGACAGTGCATATTTTTCATCATCTGTTTTTACTAAAAATTCGTTTAACACCTGTAAATGATGAGTCATCATACCTGGAGTTACATTAATAATGTCCGCAAGCTCATCCGAAGATAAAGCTTCTCTATTTAGTAAAATGAGTATTTTCTGATTTGTTTCATATTTTAAAATTTTACGCAAAGACCTAACATCAGAAGACATAATAATTTAGTCTCAAACTAGAATTTAACCATTTTGACTACAACTAGATATATTTTTTTTTCGAAAGTATGTCTTCTTTTTCTTTTTATATAATTCATAAATGCCTTTCATTTAATAGTTTAGACTTTATGTGTGATTTAGTTGTTGATAGCGAATAGTCACGGTTTAAAGGCAGTAATTTTGATCAAAACATGCAAATGGTGATGAAAACGTTGTTATGTCTGAGGTTGTTAGTGGTGTTGTGATTTTTCGGATAGTAGTGTGTTATCAATTTAGAAATTTTAAAGAAAGTGCATTTGTTCAAATCATTTTCTCAAAAGGAAATAACGTCTAAGGTCTACTGGTTATACAAACGATGTATGCTCAACTAAAGTCACAAACAAACGACATAAAGTCGCAATATTATTAGAACAGGGTTTTGAATAGGTAGGCGTGAAGGAAAACTTAATATTCTTAAGGAAACGTAAATGATAACGTTCTCAGTTTACAACGGTACATCTAAAGTGTGTCGAGGTAAAGAAAAAAGCACGTAAAAACGTGCCGAGGTAGCTCAGCCTGGGAGAGCGCTCGGCTGAAGACCGAGTTGTCGCATGTTCAAACCCTGCCCTCGGCACCACTCCATACTTTTGGCATATGCACTAGGCAAAAATTTGAATTTTGGATCTGCACTAGGCAGTTCAAGTTTTCCGTTTCCGAAACAACTTTACGTTACCATTATCAAAGCTTGTATGTTCTTCAAAGCCATCTTCAATAAGAGTGACTGCTTCAGCAGGGGTTTTAGCAATTTTACAGATGAAGCCTTTGTCTTCGCCTACCGTGATGAGTTGAGTGTATAGTAGAGTGTTTTTGATGTTTTTATGGCCAAGTATTTGCATAACGTGAAGGATGTCTTTTGTTTTGTCGTATTCTGTTGTTCCTTTCCAATGGCGTATCGTGTGAATTTTTATCTGATTTAGACGGGGGTTGCAGAGTTTAAACGATAATCTTTTGCGTTGTCTTTCGAAAGTGCATCGCAGGTTTTGCAGATTTTTGTAGCGGTTAAAAATTCTCTCTGTAGTTTTTGGGTAGTATTCTAGCATGTTTTGAAGTTTTTTAGACATTGTGAACCGACGTGGGTTGCTGTTTTTTTCTGCTCTAAGACTTAGTGTTCTAGCTTCAAAGTCAATATCTGTCCATAGTAAATCGTAGATTTCTCCAGCGCGCGCACCAGTCTCTTTGGCAATCAGTAGTAGTAAGCCTATTTCTTTTTGTACACCAGCAATTAAGTCATCGATTTCGCGTTCTTGTGGGATGAAGGGTAATTCTCGTACTGCTTCATACCAAGGACGTTGCCATGTGTAGCCATATTGTTTAGCGTAGAGATCATAGGCGAAAACTACTACTTGTTTTTGTGAGGCTTTCCATTTGTCTTGATTTGCTATAACTGTTTTTACGCTTTCAGGGTTATCGAGGTCTGCGTTTAGTTTTAGTAATCCGCATAATGCGGAGTGTCGGCGAATTATGGTTGATTGTTTGTAGCCTTGGTTTTTCATCCATTCCAAATGTTTAATGATTTTTGAGGTATCGCCCACTTTTTTAGTATATGTTTTTGTGGGTTCCAAATTTTTCGCTTTCATGCGTTTATTTGGCAAAAATGATATTTGGTCTTACCGTTTTTAATGTATTTGTTTCAAAAGTGACTTCTTGTTGAAGCCGCTCTTTAGCTAAAGTAACAGTCTTGGAATCGCTAAATCGTGTATCGCACTGGTGACAGAGTCAGTGTTGAACAACATCACTCATCATTGATTGGTATTTGCCTGCACGCCAAACCGTCTGAGTGTCAGCACCGCATTTGGGGCAGGTGGGGATTTGGGAGTTGGAACCAGTCACCGCAATACTGGCACCGTTGGAGTTGATATTGCCACATATGCGCTCAGAAGTAAACCCCCAGACTGTCTGAGAACTAGCCGAAGTTATGAGCAAAAATTAAAAATTGGGTGATACAAAATATTTAAATAACAAAAACGTGAAATATTTCCAAAATATAAATTTTTTAGAATTGTTTACAACAACAAAAATTCTGTAACCTATTTTTCAGACAGTCTCCCACCATAACAACCCCAAATAACTCAATATCCTTAAAGATTGAAAGTTTTTCACACATATGGGCATAAAACTGTTTTTTCATAGTATGTCGTTTTTATTGTTTTTTTCTGGTGAGTAAATTTTGCGGTTCACCATTAATTTACACCCACTTATCCACTCGTAAAAACAATTACACTAATCGCTAAATGGGAACACTATCATTTTTATAACCTGAATTTTGCAGTTTTTTAGCGTACACAAAATAACCAACAAAATATCTTAAAAAATTTTGAAAAAACAACAATACCGCCACACACAAATCAAAA
>WRNB01000156.1 GCA_009776805.1 Candidatus Bathycorpusculum grumuli
TTTCTCCTTCGCCGTTATTTAAGAGTTTGTTGAAATCTTTTTGCAGATCATCAAAATATTTTGTTCCTATCAGAGCAAAGGCACGATTGATGGTGCTGGTGACTGGGGATTTGTTTTATGGGGAGGAAATTTTGCATTGTTTGTTTGTGTGCTTTTGCGAAGCATTCCATTTCTACGTAGTTGTCTGCGTTGTCTATGGTGGCGATTAGTGCTATTGCCATAGTTTGTTTAGTTTGTGTTTTATTTTTTCTTGTTGGCGTGTGTCTGTTTGGTTTATTATTATTTTGGTTGTTTAGGAAGTTTTTTATGGTGTTTGGTTGTGTGTTTTGTTGTGTATTTTGTATGTAATGTATTTATGTTGATTGTTCATAAATTATCTGTTATCTCATATGTCAAAATATCGCATTTAATGAATAGTATGGGTTTATTTGTGTCTTTTGTGTTTGTTGTTTGTGGGGGGTTTTTTGTTGTTTGTAAGCGGTTTGTTTAATGTTCATGCATTATACGTGGGGGTTAAGGGTTGGTTTGGTGGGTGTTTTTGGTTTATGGTTTGTGTTTTTTGTTGTTTTTTGTGTGAGTCTGTAGAAATAGTTTGATTTTTTATCAAAAATTGGTTTTAGTTGTTATAAAATTATTTTCGCTTTTGTGCAGTCTGAATTTAGAATGTATATTATTTCCTTGGAGAAATCGTATAATTCCAGTTTCCATAAGGCATTATTTTTAAAATATTTACTGTCTCAAAATCATCGTCAATATTTTTTATAGTTAAATCCACACATTTATCAGATAAACAAGTAACTTTCAAATTTTTATTGTTTTTATTATTGTTGTTAATCAAACTAACTACTGTTTCAATCTCAATAAACAAGTTATTTGTACATTTTTTTAAAATAAAACAAACCAGTTTGTGTTCAATATTGCTCCATTTCCAATAACCGCGTGGGATATGAGAAATGTGTAATTCTAAATCTGTACGGTTTGCGAACTGTTGTAATCCTGATGTCCAAAATTCATAAAAATCCTCGCTGCTTCTATTCCAATCGCAAACTATAAATAATTTATGAGTGTTTGGGAACGTGTGTTTTCCAACAATGTCCCACCAACGTGAGATACTTTCAACAGTAAAATCACCCGTATGATTATTACCAAGGTTTACAAACGCAATTTTTTCATTCGCGATATATGTGCCATAAGGTGCGACTTTTATCATTGAATCAACTGGAAAATCATCAACTGATAAATGTGACGTTTTTTTTGAGGAATTGACTTGTTCATCGTGTGCAGAGTTGTAAATAAGTTCTTTTTTATTTGTGTTTAAAAAAATTACTGGTTGATTATTCTTTATAAAGATCAACGATGTTGTATTTATGTATTCAAATTGATCAGCGTTTTTATCACGTTTTTCTTCTATGCATGGTTCTTTTTTATTGTTCTGCAAATAATATCGCCACATTTAAGATGATTTCATATAGATATAAACATAACAGATTTTACGCGTTACTATTCGCAGGTTTTAAAATTGTGCATACAATACACAAATAATTCAAAAACCACACGTTCAAAACATAAATATTACAATAACTTGACAACAAAATACACACCTCACCACCAAACACTAATAAACCCACAACTAGACTGAACCAAAACCAAAACAAACAAAAAATCTACACACTATACAAAAAATTTTACCCACAAAACACTAATGCCTATTGTATTTTCATATTTTAATAACAGGATGTTCGCATATATCTTTAAATTTTGCAAACCAAAGTTTTTGTTTTTACCTCTAATTATTTTTTAAGACAAACGTTAAAGTTATAATACACGATAAACTTAGTGAAGTTTAAACATAAAAAATGGGCGAGTAGCTCAGTACGGATAATCAAGTCGTTTCCATATACCTGAATTATTGGTACTGGAAAATATGGCTTGGTCCGGATAGAGCACCAGCCTCCTAAGTTGGGGGTCGAGGGTTCAAATCCCTCCTCGTCCGCCAAATACACATCATCAAATAAACGTGTTTTACACCGTATTTGGGTATTAGGGTAATTTAATTTGAAATTGTTTTTGACTTTTCTTTAAATTCTATTTTTTAGTTTGAACCGTCACTTTAAAAATTCTAAACATACATTATAGTATGTTGAATTGGTGATTTGAATTGCGTACGGTGACTCAGAAAAAACTTGCATATACATTAAGTGATGGGAAACCTAAGAGCACTAAAGAGCTCAGATAAAGACGGTTAAATAATATAATTGTAGAGAGCTTTACGCCACATGGGCATAATTTTAGTGTTTTACGAAGTGCTAAACTATTGTTTGTTATAATAAGACATTTAGAGACAGAACAAGTGGGTTTCTAATGTGCACCAATCTATGGAACTGTTTGAAAATAAACTTAAATAAATTCATGCTACAAATTTATCAGGAAAAATAGCATAATTCCACTCACCACAAAAAACCTCTCCACACAAACTCACTCCCACCAACCCCCTCCATCAAAAACCACCACACCCTCCAAACACTCCAAAAACCACCACACACCCAAACCCTCAACCCCACCACAACCAAATCATACCAAACAAACACACAACAACCACCAAACAAACAAACCACACCAATAAAACAAAACAACCAACACACAACCACACCCCACTTCAAAAACCCCACAAAAAAACACAACACAACCCCACCCACACCCACTACCCCCACCAAAAACAACCACAACATAACACACCCAACATCAAAACAAACCCTCCACCCAACTCACACCACCACCTCCTTACACACACAACAACAAACGCTACTGCATCATTACTAAGACCAACATTAACAAACCCAGCATCCCTCATAACATCAGGCACTCCATAAAAAGTAGCCACCCCAACACTTATGGGAAAAACAGGATCAACACTTTAACAAATTCATACTTTTTCGCATACTCTACACCACTATTTTTAAAATTACAAACACATTCTTTCTTTTTAGCACCTATAGATATAACAGGTTAAGTTGTCTTCATATATTCCTGAGCGGTTTTGTTAATGTATTCGAACTAGGCGTTGCAGTCAGGATGACTGGGTGTGAGAACAAACGTTTTTTTGTTGGTTTGCAAGGAGTACCCCTGTTTTTTCAGTATGCTTGCAATTGTGGTATCGCTGATTTTATAGCCTTTTTCTTTGAGAACTGTTTCAAAGTTTCGGGTGCTTTTGCTAATCCATTTTAAGGGGTTTTCGGGATCTCCTTTAGTGTATAGTTGTAGTAGTTGATTTAGTTCTTGAGTTATGTTTGGCATTTTGGTTTGGATTTGTTTTCGTCCGGCTCCTTTTTTTCGACACCGACTTTGGTGTTTGGGCTGGTAGTTTTCGTTGTTAATTTCTTTTAATCCATTGGTA
>WRNB01000157.1 GCA_009776805.1 Candidatus Bathycorpusculum grumuli
TGTGCGAGGGTTAATTGGCAATTCACTACTAAAGATGCTAGAATTAAATTAAAACGTCTATACCCAACAATACTCTAATTACTTACTGGATGTAACAGTAGTTAGGCCTACACTCTTAGGGAATATCAGAAATTAAAGTTGACAGTACGCCTAAAACAAGATGTTCTTACTTTATTGGCAGCCAAAAAGTATCAAATGTATTTATCACCACTTTACACGTTAGATTATGTGGAAACAATATACAAATACTATGTGATAACGTATAAAAAGTATACGAACTAAATATGCCAGATATGCATATATAGTGCGTAAATAATATTACAGTGGTGATAATTTATACAAATACAAATTAAGCTTGAAAAATATGTGAAAAAAGTTTTTCCACAGAAAAGCAACAAAAGTTTTGTTTTATCACTTATTTCTTTGTTATTTATAATATTACTTGTTTTTTCTTTTTTCACCTACATCTTTAATGAAGTTTCTCCTTTTGCAGTAGGAACTACTGTAACAGTTTCAGATCAAGATACACTTAAATCTGCGGTTATTAGTGCTCCTACAGGATTGGAGTCCTCTTATGTCATTGCTCTTAATGCAGACATTTCGCTTTCCGATTCGCTTGTTATCCCTACGGATAAAAATATTACATTGACAAGTAATGGAAATAATTTTTTCAAGTTAGCTGGTGCAACTGGCAAAAATACTATTATTATTGAGAATAATGGGTTTTTGATCCTTGATGGTATTGGTGTGACACATGTAACTGATGCTATGGGTACTGGTGTAACGATTTATCCAGATGGTACGCTTGTGATGCTTAGTGGCGAGATCTTTAGTAACTACAAAGGTGTGTTTAATGATCATGGTAGCTTTAGTTTGTTTGGCGGTGCAATTTATGAGAACACGGGTATACAGTTCGGTGGTGGTGTGGACATTTTTGGTGGTACTTTTACAATGTTTGGCGGCGAGATTTCGGGTAATACTGCCTGGAACTCTGGTGGTGGTGTGCATAATGATTTGGGTGTTTTTGAGATGTATGGTGGTGTGATTGCTAATAACACAGCCACCCAATTCAATGGTGGTGGTGTAGACAATGCATATGGCACCTTTAGACTATATGATGGTGTAATTGCTAATAACACAGCCCCCCAATATGGTGGTGGTGTGATCAGTTCTGGTGTAATTAATGCCGGTTCTTTTGAAATGTTTGGTGGCACGATTTGTAACAATATAGTTGAAGGCGGCGGCGGTGGCGTGTACAACTCGAGTCCTTTTAGTTTGACTGGCGGTGCTATTGTTAATAATACAGCTTCTATGTGGGGTGGTGGCGTGCTAAATATGGGTAGTGAGTTAGTTATGTGTGATTTTAGTTTTACGGGTGGCATAATTTCCAACAATACTGCTACGTCGGGTGGTGGCGTATACAACATTAATAGCAAATTTAGTATGTACGAGGGCAAAATTTTCAGCAACACAGCATATGAAGGCGGTGGAGTAACTAACTATATTGATAGCACATTTAATTTGTTTGCTGGTGGTGTAATTGCTAATAACACTGCAAATTCGATGGGGGGTGGTGTGCATAATAGGGGTGTTTTTAATTTGAGTGGTGGCATAATTTCCAACAATACAGCCACTTATGGTGGCGGTATGTCCATTTTGGTGGCAACGGATACTTCTACGATGGAAAGTGGCGTGGTTGCTAACAACACAGCATCAATAAATGGTGGCGGAATTTATGTTACTTTTAATGATCTTAACAAACTAGTTATTTCTAATGAAATGGTGTTTTCGAATAATTATGCTGCTACGGCTTATAATCGTAATCCTACTCATGATGAATTATACCATACACAGGTAGGTGCTAATGTTGTTTGGTCGGAGCCTTTTACTCAGGGTTATAATAACTATGATGTCAGTTATACTAGTGGTACACTTGCTTATGTTGTACTTGTGCGTGATAGTTACGCGTTGTCAACAGGTGCAGGTTATTATTCTGCAGGGACCATTATTACAGTTAATGCTGGCACTCGTGATGGTTACACGTTTTCTGGCTGGTCAGTTACTGGTGGGGTGACTTTGGCAAATAGTGCTACTGCAACCTTCACCATGTCTACAAACAATGTTGTTATTACTGCTAATTGGATTCCCGTTTCAACAGGTGGCAGCGGAGGAAATGGTGGTTCTAGCGGTACATCGACAAATAAGCCATCACCAAGCACTCCAGTGCCAAGTAATCCCGTACCAAGTGAACCAGTACCTGATGAAAATAACACTGTTTCTCCATCACCAGATGTTGATAAAGATCCATCATGGTCTCTTTGGAATATAGTGTTAGTGGTGGTAATTGTGTTAGTAGTTATAGCAGTTGTTGGTGTGTTATTACAAAAAAGAGGTAAAAGAATAGTATAACTGTAATTGTATTTACGTCAGTTATGAAATGGTCCAAGTGTGAAAACCAATACTGCGTAAAAGCAGGATTTAACCACAATAGACAACGATATAAATGCAAGAACTGCAAACACAAAATAAAAACGCGCCTTTGCTTCATCCTCCACATATAACCTGTTACCATAAATGCCATTGAACACATACCAAACATCTACCTTAACATTCCATTTAGCTGAGGAAAAATACCCATAGAACCTATGAAAAACCCATTGTCGCAAGACAAAGTGGGTATTGAACTTGATGAGATGGTCACTTAAATCTAGAAGGCATACTGCAGAACTACCGGTGAATTGGTTGATTGAAAATGCGAAAAACAAAGGACCAAACGATCAAAGTTTTCTTTGCTGATAATTGCAAGCTTATACAAGTTGATTTCGCCCAAACTATTGGCTTAGACTAAGGCAAAGGCACATAGGTGAAGTAAGATAATTTTTATCAGCAGCTTGGTATGATCGGTTACATTTAGAAAAACTAATAATTTCGAAAAGTTTGCATATGATTGTTTATCCGTTTTCATGTTAATGATTCACGGAAGAAATCTAAAACCTTGAACATAAGCCCTTTTAAAAAACTTCAAAATTTATTAGGTGACTCATCGTACAAAGGTACTCTACCATTTTTTTATGTATGAGGATTGAGGAGTTGAAGCACCCCTTCTATCTTGTTTTAAAGCTGTGTTTGGTTGATGCTTTTGTATACCATTTATGATATAACCTTTAGGCAACCTCCGAAAACTCACTTTTTACAGTTTTAACCACTAAAAACAAAAAAACCACTTACAAAACAAAAAAAACCTAATCCCCAAAAAAACAAAACAC
>WRNB01000158.1 GCA_009776805.1 Candidatus Bathycorpusculum grumuli
TGTTTATGCCTTGGACCATCTTTATTGCTCTCCTTAACAGATAGTCAATAAGGCATGGTTCAAGTTAATGTTAACGGTTCAAAACACTTTCGGAACTACTGATATTATAAAAACGTTTTTATAGTCTATATTCGATATCTTATAGTAGAAGTGGAGTATTGTGAACTTGGACTGGCAAAGCTCAATAATCGCTGCAAAAATTTTAACTCATTTCATCTGTGACTATGTTACAGTTCACAATTTTGTTCAATTAAACCGGACACTCGGAGAATATAATATGATATCATCTGAACGAAACATTGTTGAATATGTATTCATAAAACCAAGTGGAACGAACATAAACATAGCGTTTGAAGGTGACTATTATGAGTTTTAATGGCGGCGTAATTACTAATCCTATTGAGATTAGACGTAACTTTATAACATTCAGTAATGGACAAGCTGTTCGAAATTGGATGTATGATGACAATTCAGCAGGGGCACTTGATGTGCCCACTCCTGGTATTGGGCTAAGATTTGTTGAGCCACCAGGCACTTATGGTCCATACAATGACTTGTTTTCTGCTAAAGTGGGTTCAACACCGGCGATTGCAATCAATTATCATTTGTGGGTGCGTAAAGACTTTATGGCTCGTGGTATGATTGATTCACGGGAAGGCATTTTGGTGTTGCATGGCAATGGTCAAAACGCTACAAAACCACCAGGGCCCGGAATGCAGGGTAATGATCGGTGGAATATTGGTTGGGGTCCACGTGCAGGTGGTGCACCATTTATTTGGTTGGCTGAAGGCGGAGACCGACTGGTTGACCACGGCATAGGTGGCAATCCAGCTGCAGAAACATTACTAATTGTAACTAATAACGATAAAAATATACAGCCTGCTCCACCTGAAATTCCGGGGTATCATGTTGATGAACTCCTTCCTACTGGCAAATATAGATGGGGGCATTTAGAATGCGGTAATGTGACTACTCATGGACACATATTGCTTGGTGATAGTGGTAATGATACAACTGATGCCACTGGAACTAAAACAATCACCTTTGCAAGCCCCTTTCCGTCAAATCACTTGCCAAGAATTGTATGCACCGCCTTCGACCCGTCTGGTCGCTCTATAACAGCAGTTGTCACAGCAAGAACATACACAAACTTTACAGTAAAAACGTTTCTCACAAACTCAGGCGTACACAATCACAAAGTAGGCGATGCACGAGCATCCACCAGCAACCCCTTATCAATTAATAATGCCGGCAGTCACAGCCACAGCCAAATAAACTACAGCAGCACCTCTCAAAACGCTCCAGCAACTGGTTACACGACTGCTGGGGGTACGAGTCATAATCACACTACAACAATGTATCCTGCTGCAAGTACAAACAGTGCCGGCGATCATAACCACTCCCTGACCAAACCCACTTACGCGCGTGAGCTTGCTATGCGTAAACAAGATGGCAGCACTTACCCTGTTGGCGTAACCATGACAACTTCAAATGAACCATTAACGGAAATGTGGACCCACGACAACTCATCTAGCACCACAAACACGCCAATTTCAGCGCAATTCAGCTGGATAGCAATGTAAATCCTCTGAGGAGACAAAATGAGCAAACAATCACAACAACCCCCATCTGTTTCTCCCCTTTCTGAAACTAACTCTGTAAATCTAAGTGCCCTAATAAACCAGTATATTGCCAGCCTATCTAATCCGGAGGGTTGGCGTGTACTTGCAGTTGACCCTTTAAATGATATGGTGGTGCTTATTCGGGAGGTAAAAACAACATGACTGAACAACAAACAAATCAACAATCCCAACAACAGTTACCACGTATTGAGCCTTCGCAAGCGGTGCAAACGGAGCTTGCTACTCTTAATGTGCGCTACCGCGATATGCAGGAAACCATGAGCCGCCTAATCACCATGTTAGCGGCTGAGAATGCAGAATTAAAAACAGAAAATGATACACTAAAAAATCAGCTATCAAAGTTACAGACACAAAACGATACAGAAACAACACAAACAAGCAGGCTATAAAGGTCATAGTGTTAAAACAATGTGGGTAATAAAAAAATTCAACATTTATTTTTTCTATTTTCAAAAAGAAGATACAGATACATTTGATCGTACAAAAACATCTAAATTACTTTAAATATTTAAACTTAGGTTGAGCTGGTTATGGGTTCTGTAAATAAGTTTTTGGTATTGGGCTTCATTTTTTTGGTATTGTCAAGTTTAATGGTATTTTCAGATAGCGTTGTTAATGTGTATGCTACATCTAAACCTTCTGTTCCACAGTTTAGTGTAACGTTCATTGATAACTCTTATTATGTACCAGCCACCCAAACTACAGACCCATACACAGGAATAACCATAACACAACCGAGCCACGTAGTAAAAAACGGAAAAATAGATGTTACGATAAACAATTTATCCCCTACACCCCATAAGACTCCTGAGGGTTATGTATGCGACTTATATTATAGAGTTCAATATAAAGGACATTTTGAAGAAAAATGGGTTCCTTTTTCGATTATGTATTATGGCGTTGCTAGCGATTATTTCGTCCATTTCGTCAAGCCGTCAGATGCCAAATATACTATTGTATCTCTTTCATTTAGCGATTTTGATGCACCACCTTCTGAGGCTCAGTTGGACTTTAGAGTCCAAGCACTATATGCATATCGTGATCCTGCAACAATAAATCATATGGAACATGTTCATGATGCTCTCTTAGTTGAAGAGATGGCAGGAGACTGGAGCAAGATTCAAATAATCACTATAACGTATGGACCTTTATCATCTTCGCAAACAGTAAACTCTCCTAGTATCCCAACATTAGATCCTGATAGGCCGCCACAACAAACCCCGTGGGCATCTTATTTAATGATTATTTTTGTCACGGTGTGCATAATCACAATTCCTTTAGTAATCGTCACATATCTAAATAAACAAATAAAAAATAGCCCAATCCAAACTTAACCCATAATTACGGTATAAAAAACAGCCTGTCTTATCCCGAAATAATTTCCCCCCCCAATTAAGTTAACTTACGACTCAATACTTCAACACACAACCAATACAACAACACCAAAACAACTCCAAAAAACACCACAACACACAACTAACAAATACAGTCAAAATCAAAAACAAAAAACAACACAAATAATGCCTACAACAACACACAAAAAACAAAATAACCAAAAAAAACAGCAACCAACCACCTAAAAATAACCACAAAAAAT
>WRNB01000159.1 GCA_009776805.1 Candidatus Bathycorpusculum grumuli
GTTGTGAATTGGTTGGGTTGTTGTCATGTTATTATTTGTTTTTGGGGGATTTTAAAAGGAGACAGGGCTCTGTATTTAAAGAGTAGGAGCCTCGAGCGGGCTTTGCTCCCGCGGCCTGCTGCTTACGAGGCAGCCGCTCTGCTGGGCTGAGCTATCGGGGCATTAGGCTAATCATTATTGCAGTGGTTTCCAAGGTTTTTAAATGTTGGTTTTATGTAAATCGAGTTTTCAGGCGAGTTTATTTGTTTGTTTGTCTATATTTTCAATTAGGTTGTTCTCTTATGGTGCCAACACGTTGTTTAGGTGAACATGAAATAATTAATATACTTCGTCAACGTTTAGAGTTGATGCCTGATATGTCTGTTCCGTTTGGTGATGATGTCTCTGCTGTGCCAATTGGTAATGATGGCAAAATGGCAGTTTTAAAAACTGATATGTTGGTTGCTAAAACTGATGTTCCTTCTAAAATGAGTCTTTATTGTGCTGCACGGAAAGCTGTTGTGATGTGTGTGAGTGATTTTGCTTCAAAAGGTGTTCAGCCAACTGCTGTTTTAGTTGCGCTTGGTTTGCCTAAATGTTTAGCTACACAGAATGCTGTGATTGAAATTGCTGATGGATTGAATTCTGCTGCAAGAGAATATGGTGCTTATATTGTTGGAGGTGATATAGGTGAAACAGATGATTTAACAATTTCTGTTTCTCTTTATGGTATGGCTAATCAAGATGCTTTTATGTTGCGTAATGGTGCAAAGTTTGGTGATGTTTTGGCTGTCACGGGGTTGTTTGGAAAATCTGCTGCTGGGTTGGAATTAGTGCTCGGTAAAGATTGTGTGGTTTCTTCTAAAAATCGTTTGGCGTTGGAGTCTGCAGTTTTTAGTCCTCATGCACGATTGACCGAAGGTTTGGTGCTTTCAAAAAACAAGTGTGTTTCAGCTTCGATAGATAGTAGTGATGGGTTAGCGTGGAGTTTGTATGAATTGATGCGTATGAGTGGGGTGGGGTTTATTGTTGAAACTTTGCCTGTTGCAGCGGAAGTAGTGGAGTTTGCAGGACAAAATAACTTGTCTATAGAACAATTGGTATTGTATGGTGGTGAAGAGTATGAGCTTGTTTTAACAATTAATCCTGAAAATTGGCAAATAGCAAAAACTGTCGTTGAAGCAGTTGGTGGTAATTTGATTGCTATAGGTAAAGCTACAGTAGAAAAAGATTTAATCCTAATGGTAAATGGTGTAAAACAGCCTATAAAACCCTGTGGATATGAGCACTTCAAAATTTAATTTTTTGGTCTAGGGTGTAGTTGATTACTGTTATGCATGATGTTGCTAAATAGGGTGTTTTTCCTAGGCTTATTTTTTCTCCAAACCTTAATGCAAATAATTCTGCTTTCTTAGGCATACCTACGTGATCACCTAAAACAAACACTGGGTTGTCTCCAAACTCTACGTTTTTTAGATTTTTTCCACTTTCTTCAAGAACGTAAATGCTATGGTTTTCCGTCTTTGACTTTAATAGTGCTTCAAAGCTCGTTTTATCTTTACTTATGCCTGGATGTTGTTTACCTGATAGCACTTTTTTAAATATGCTTTGCCATGTTTCCATGTCAGTGCGTACATCATAGAGTGTTTGTCCGTCAATTTTAATATGGACAGGGGGATTTGGTGAACCATTTAAAATTGCGTGAAAAATAACGTCTCTACGTAATCCGTGAGACAAAAAAAGGCTGCTTATAATACATTCATGTACAATATCTAATCTTCCTGCATCATGTAAATTGCCAAAGTTTGCGTCAGTTTGACCTATGCGAGAGAACAATATGAATTCGCGTGTCATTTTATCTCAAACAACAAATGTTTTTGTTACTTTTAAACTCGTCTTCTCTTTCTATTTATAGAATGCTTTTTTTGTATGTGTTTAGTTCACGTGAGTATGATACATAAGCGTGTATGTGCTGTCATGTTTGTTGAACTACAAAATTGCATATTGACCAAAACACCCTACACACAATCAAAAACATCTCATCACTATCCTTAGGCAAACCAGATTGTCACAAACAAAACTTTACACCACGCACACCATACAACACACAAACCTAACAATCATAAACTTTTCAAACAGCACAATACAAAACTAAAACAGACTATTTGATATAACTGTCTTTTTCATTTAAAGGTAACCTCCGAAAACCCCACTTCAGAAAACCAAGCAACATAGATACACGGTTTACATTATGTGATTTTTAGAAAAATATAGTTTTTCGGAGGTCGCCTAAACTATTCGTCAAATGCCCCAAAACTCATTAACACCAAACACAACAACACTTTCTCAACAACTTGATTCTTTCCTAAAAACACACTAATCTCATTCTTTTTGGTACAGCAAGCAAGAAGTAACATTTAATTTCTCCAAGAAATACTTCATTTTTCTTTTTTAAACATTTTTTCAGCTATAAAATTGAAAAACCCTTATATTCATAGTGAAAAGTACACTATTGGTAGCATGATTAAAGATGAAGTTAAATAAAGTTGATGAGGAAGTTGTTAATACATTAAAAACTGAGGGCAAAGAATTAACTCTTCAAGAGATAGTTGATAAGTCTGGTCAACCATCTACAAAAGTCTTCAAATCATTACGTAAACTGTTTGAACATGAAATGGTTGATACACATGCACGAAAATATAAACTATTGACTGATAAACCACCTTCTGTCAAAGAAAAGGTTCCTGAAGGGATTGATAAAGAATGAGTTGTTTTTAAAATTTTTTTGAGATTACCGGTAGGTCAAAATTGTAAAACACAAATAGCATTTCTTAAAACATGTTTTATTTTTAAAACTCGTATTAAACGGTTATTACTCAACTAATGTTATCAACATAGAATTTTGTTGTCTTTTACCAAAATAATTTCACCCCTATAAAACATGTATTATGACTCACTATACTCACCATCCAAACTGTTCCATAGCTATACCTAACCACACCTCAAACCACAAACGCTTAACAAACACCACATCAGGAGTCTCCGCCTCCCACAAATTCAAAGCACCATGAGGACGACCATTATACCAAACAACAAAATCATCCAAACACCCAAACCATAACCGATGAATATTGTAAAGATCATGAAACTTTTCCAACTTACCATTAGTTTGAGGATGCTTCACCCCACACAAAATATGCTTAATGTGATGCTTCTTAAG
>WRNB01000160.1 GCA_009776805.1 Candidatus Bathycorpusculum grumuli
GCTTGGACTGAAATCATGAGTTTCACCTTGTTGTTTATTGTCAGATGACATAGTGAACTCTTTTAGTCCAATAAAAAGTTAACCGATTAGCCTACAGCACCTTACTTTTACACTAAACCAGCCTAAACCACCTAAAAACTCCAAAAAACAACACCAAACACCAAACAAACAACATCACACAAACCCCAACTCGGCTAAGCCAAAACCAAAACAAACAAAAATTCTACACACATTGCAAAGAATTTTACCCATAAGATACTAAATGTGAAAACACACCCATTGTGTATCTGTTAAATCTGTTGTGCACCACATTTTTATCACCTAAAAATACTTAATATTTGTGTAGGAGATTGGTGCTTGTTACACTTATTTAATTTTGCTGAACATAAATTCTTAGTTGTTTGTTATCTTTTTTGAGGGCAACAATCAATTATATAAATTCGTTAACAAACAAAAATATAATATCCAAATGAGATCAAAATTTAGTGTCTTACAAGTGAAATTTGTACAAAAACGGCAGATTTTTTGCCATTTTTTGTTACAACTCAGTTAAGTTTAGTTTTTGTAATAGTATCTATATTTAATGCTAAAACAGTTAAACTATGAACATTTGATTCTTTAAGAGTGATAAATGATAATGGTGCACCAATGTTAAAGACATCAAGAAGAGCACGTGATTTAGCGTGTTGTGTCATTGCATTTTTAAAGGCTTTTTCAGCTGCAGATATTGTTTCTTCTGGAGTACCTGTAAGAAGAAAATGTGTTTTGTATTCTGTTGTTCCAACAATTTTTAGTGCTGTATCATAATCAATTGCGTATAAAAGCGTGGCAAAAGTGCGTTCAGGAATGTTTATACAGTTATCTGGTAAAGCAACTTTTAGCCAGTCCGGATCATATCCTAAGGCTTTTCCGCGAAGAATTGTAAATAATACAAATCCGTCTACATTCATTCCTGCGTAGAACTTTGCGTATGTTTGTTCGTTTTCTGGTAATTTTTCATAAATACTGTAGAGTTTATCAAAATATTGTCTGTCAAGTAAAATGTTAAAATATACAGTGGAACCAGTTTCTTCATATTTTTTTAAGCCAATGCTGAGACTTGTGTAATAGTCTGTTTTTTTGAATGCCTGTACAATTGATGAAAGTGTTGAAGTTTTAGCAGCTTCTTCAATAGCTGCGCGATTGTGAAAATAATCTTCAACTGTCAAATATAGTTTAGATGTTTTTTCCTCATGAGGAAATTTTGCAAGAGCCATTTTGACAAGTATTTTCATGTGTTCAATTTGGAACCGTTCTAGATACATTTCAAAGTAGGGTTTCAAATTTTTTGGCAAACTTTTTATCAACATAATGTAAGTGTTTATGAGGTTTTCGTTAAAAGCATGTTCGAGTTTTCGAGGAGAAAAAGGCACTGTTAGTTTACTGATTTGCTCCTGGTATGCACTGCCTCTTAGTTGTGCAACAAAGTCGGAGAGATTTTTACTTTCAGAGAGAGTCTTGAGTTCGATATCACTAAGTAGTCCTCTTCGCTCTACACCAATTTTAGGTAAAACTTGTGCATAATTTTTTGTCTGGACCAACTATTTTTCCTCAAGCATAATTTTTACAATTAAATCAACTGATGAATCCATATGTTTTTCTGCATCTGCTTTCAGTTTTTTAATTTCTGCTTGATTTGCTATAATTTGTTCTTCACGTTCTTTGTTAGCTTTAGCAATTGCTTGGTCGTAGAGTTGTTGAGCTTCTGCTTCAGCTTTAACTCTGTTGTCTTCAACAAGTTTTTGGGCGTCCTGTTTGGATGCGGCCACCATTTGTTTTGCTTTATTTTGGGCATCAACACTAATTTGTAGAGCTTGTGTTTCGATTTTCTTTAATTCGCCCCAAACGTTCTCCATAGTACCACATTTGCATAGTTCAAAATGGGCTTAAAGTCTTTTACGGTTTACAGTACATTAAATATGCGTAAAATCAATGAAAGAAACTTAGCACTACAACGAACAGTGTTTGAATGTAGTACTTATACGAACAGAATAAGAGTTTTTTGAGGACTATAGATTCAGGAAGGCATTTTTGCGTGTTTCCGTGAACAAGACATGTTGTAATGGATATAATTGGAAGTAATGTTGTTTTGTGTAGTGTTAAAAAGAAAATAGGATGTTTGATTTGTTTTGTTTCCGTATTGAGTGTAAAAAACTGTGTTATTGATAGGTGAACCACAGTATTGGTAGAATATGGTTAATACTTGTTGATTGTGAGTTTAATTGTAAAGGTTTGAGTGAGAAAAACGCAATTATCATAAGTATAAAGGCAATATATAACAAAAGTACAGTGATGAATAAATTTGGTGATAACACGTTTGGTAGTGCATTTACTGTATCAATGGTTTCTGTTATGGTTAAGTCTGTGATAGATAGTGTTTGTAAAAGTATAATTAAGTCAAAAAGGAAACTTATACAAACTGTTGGTATAGCTAACCAACATGTAGCAGATTTTCTGCAATGCTAAATAATTACTGCCAAGAACGTTTTGTTAATGCTTTTAAGGTTTTTTTGAAAAATTGAGATATCAATGAAATAAAAATTAAGATAATAAACATTGGTAAAGTTATGAGTATATAGATAATTTGTTGATTAGATAAAATTAAAGTTAAAAAATGATGTATCAAAAGCAAAAATTTTTTTGCAAATAAATAGTGGTTGGAATAAAAATAATTGTGCCAAAGATTACGCTCAATAACATGTTTTAAAATACGTGTTGATCTTTGTAATAGTCAGATAAGCTTTTCATGGCAATAAGAACAAGAAATATATCAACAATATTTAGACTTGGAAACAATAAAAATATTGAGTCTATTGTAGCTAAATTTCTGCCTGAATTAATATCACGTCTAACCAAATATCTACCTACATCAAAAATAAGCAATGCAGTACTTTGTTTTTTCCGTTTATATTGTTAACTAAAGTTACACAAATAAATAGACGTAAGTCTAATTACCTGACTTTTTAACCTTTTTTATACACTATGTTTTATCTGTTTTTTAATGTTACTTTTCCATACCTACTCACAAAACTACACAAACTTTTTAAA
>WRNB01000161.1 GCA_009776805.1 Candidatus Bathycorpusculum grumuli
AAAACAAAACAAAACAAAACAAAACAAAACAAAACAAAACAAAACAAAACAAAACAAAACAAAACAAAGCAACCACCCACACATCATCCTCAAACCAAAACAACAACGTTTAGTTTCCCAAAGAAACAGGAGCCCGAAACGACGACGCATTCATGATAAAATGGACAGCCATCAATTCAGAAAAACAATCCATAAACATTACCTCTAAAAAAGGCAACAAATCACGACAAATCAAACTATCCAACTCTAATTACCATGCTAAACAACCTACACGTGATGACACAAAACCATTTACACGCTCACAAAGACACTTTGCAAGAAACTTAGTCAACGAAAAAAGATAGCTATAAATTGAAAAATGATCCTTACTCAGGAAGTGGTTAGAAGGTTAGTGATTGTTTCAAGTTGTTTGGTATGGTGTGTCCTGTTCCTATTTTACGTAAGCAAAATTAGTATTTGTACCTAGAAAAAATGGTGGGAACTATGGGTTATTTGTTTTTGTTGCACAGTTGTTTTAAGGAACTGTAAGGGTTATTTTTGACTTTTTCTGTTTACAATGTTTTTGAGGGCAGCGATAACTGTTGCTGGAATAATGCTTACTGCAGCACTTGGACTCAGTGAAGTAAGGAAGAGAGACACTATACTAGCTATACTGCCACCTGCTGAAATAAACCGTTCTAATTTACACCAACCTACTTTATGATCCTTTTCATTTTTCAACAAGTCAAGCTCTTTTTTCAGTGACTCTCTATCTTTGGGCGATGACTCATACACTGCCTTGTCAGATTGTAAAAATGTTGACAGCTGTTCAAGTAGAGTATAAAAATTTTCTAAGGTAAGCTCTGGTGGAACATAATAGACAGTTGAACCAATAATCGAACCATCTGATTTATAGGCCATGCTATTATTATTGCCCTTATTTATTATGCCGTCTTTAACATCATAATTTTCGTTTACTATAGTCATGTTTATCTCCTTTCCTGTAGTCGCATCCAAATATAGCCTTCCATCAATATCATAAGCCATTATAGTACCATCATCAGCGTAAACTGGCTTTTGCTCTCTAGTTTCCGTTACTTTATATTCTATTGTAGGATTATCGCTTTGGTAACTCTTAAAAATGTCATTTAATGTGGAACGTAAATCTCCAAGATATTTTTTTGCCTTTTCCCCTTTGACGTAGAGTCGAATTTCTCGATCGTCTTCAACTACGAGAGCTTTATTTCCAGTTGCGTCTCCAAGTTTTACGCCGTACCGCCACACAACATCTTTATTGTTCACATTGACTTGTATGTCTTGATAGTGTCGTACAATAAATCGAGTTATGGTATCTGGTGGTATTGCGGTTTCCATTTTGTAGCGCATAAGCAAACTATCAGATATACTAAAGTCTTTATCCATTCCACGTTCAGGTTGATCTTCCTGTAGTAAAAATGGAATTATCAATCCGACTTTTTCACAATTTTTTATCGGGTACGCTAATTCATAATTTTGCATAATATTAAATAAAAACAGATGTTTTTCACTTGGATATCGTGACTTGTCTTGTTCATTGGAGAAAATTTCAAGAAAGTCTTGTAACCAAAGTTTAAACCGTCCATTGTCATTAAGCCAATTTATTATCTTGTAAACGCCGTAACTGATCCAATTGGGATTAATTACAAATGTGTTTAACGGTGCTATTTTTTCATACCATAAACATATGCCTAAATTATGGAGAGGTTCGCGTATACGTTCAGAATCTGTCTCATTAATACCAAAATTTTTGGCATTTTCACGAAATTCATCTACTGTTATGTAATCTTTTTTCGCCAAAAACTCTTTCTGTAAGTTTTCTTTCAGAGCATACCATTGTGCAGGGAATTCTTTATTCCATGCAGGACTTTGACGAATGAACACTTCCAACTCATTTTTGAATGTTTCAAGGACTCCAAGATCGTTTTTAATAGAGAGACGTTTAACATCCTTTATTACAGGGTATTTATCTCGCAACGTGTTCTCGTTGATTTTAGGCGGATGTTCATCTATCTTGTTGACTATTATGTAGACTGGTGAGCCTCCACCGTAATTTTTAGCGTGATCAAGCCAATATTCTAGGCGATTTCGCATTTCAGTTCGCCCGTCATAGATGATTATATATACACATCGTTCTGAAAGGAAAAACCTGTGTGCTGCGTGTGTTATAACATGGCCAGCGAAGTCCCAGATATGCACATTTACGCCATCGTTCCCTAGTTTTTCAGGAAGTTGCCAAAGAGTAACGTCAACACCTTCAGTACTTTCATATTCTTTAGGCATTTCGGCGTTAATGTTGAGAAGCTTTTTGGCAAGACTTGTTTTACCTGCCCCTTTTTCACCTATAACTACAATTCGAGCTTCATTAAGACGCTTAATGCCTTGAGTTTCTAAATTTTCAAGAAATCCGGCAACTGCCGCTGCGCCTTGTGCTTTAATTTCATTAGGTACGTTAAGACGGCGTTCAAGTGTTTCCTTATCAGCAACGAACCTGTTTGCAAATAAATCAGCATAAAGTTTAGCCCAATAACCACACCCTATAGCCGATAAGTCATCTTGAAAACTGTTCCATACATTTCCATACCAGTTTACATCGTTATTAAGCAGTTCACGTTTATTTGTTTTTATCAACTTAATGTCATTTAATAGTATATGCTCTAAAAAGTCTCGTTTATCAGCGTAGGTGGCTTCTTTGGCGGCGTAGGCGGCGTCGTAGGTGGCTTCTTTGGCGGTGTCGTATGCGGATTTAGTGGCGTAGGCGGCTTCTTTGGCGGCGTATGCGGCGGCGGTGGCGGCGGCGACGACGTAGTGTACTGATAAGCAGGTGTAGTTGTTGTAGGCTAATTTGGCGGCGTCGTATGCGGCTTCTTTGGCGGTGTCGTATGCGGATTTGGCGTCGTATGCGGTTTGGATGATTTTGCCGATATTATTTCCATACGTCCATAACCCACTAGATGATTACACAATTAAAAATTTCAACAAGTATTTATGCTCGCTAATGTTTAAGAATCTGTGAAGAAACCAAAAACA
>WRNB01000162.1 GCA_009776805.1 Candidatus Bathycorpusculum grumuli
AAAAACCCGTTTGAAAAATAGATGACTTCCCAAGCAAAATTTAATCCAAGCGCAAACAAGGGCATAGCATAAGTTTTGTCTTTGAAACCTTGGCGAATAAGTTCAATGTAAACGATTGACCAACAAATGCCGCTCAATAACGTTAGGAATAGTTCCATATGTTTCCCTGCTATAATTGGTGAAAACGTAAAAAAATTGTTGTCTATTAAGCTATTGGCATCTCTATGTAGCTTTTTGCAGGAAAAAATACACGGGAACATGTGTGGGTTTTAATGGTTTGTCTAAAGTTTGGTTTTGGTATTGACTGCCCAACCGACACATGATGGGGCGCGAAAATTTTGGAGGGGTTTAAAAACATGTTTAAAGGCCCTTGAAAACCTCTTAGATAGCAACAGTGTGTAGTAAAGGGTAAAGTGTGGAAATTGTTGGGTTAATTGGTATTATTTAGAGTTTTAAAGTGTAAAACAGAGTTTTCGCAGGTTGTCTTTAGTAGGTCATGATTTCAACGGCTGTCATTTCGGAGTGTTCAGGTTCAAATTTTGTGGCGTTTTGTACGATTGTGGCTTCCCATTCAAATAGTTTTTCTTTTAGTTTGATTTCGTCGGTTTGGGTTGGTACTATAAAGAGTGTTGGAAAACCCATTTTTTTGTTTCGATTATAGTTATTTTGCAGGCGGTCAAAATGTTTTTGTGGGTAGCATTCTATTTCAACTGCGAAACTATGTTCGTAGTCCCAGTTGTTGTGATCAATGTATCCTTGTGTACCTGTTGTAGGTGAAGCTGGAAGGGTGGGTGTAACGTATAGATCAGCTACGCTTGCAACTGTTTCGCCTGAGTCTACACGCACTATCCAACCGTTTAGCCAATATGTTTTGCGTAATTCCATTATTGCATAAACATGTTTTACTCCACCTGCTTTTTCGCCTTTAAAATTTACGTCTAACAATCGTTTAACGCGTTTGTCATTTAGATTTATGTGCCAAGTTCTTGTACGCTCGTTTTTAGGTAAAGTAGTTTTTTTGTTTAACAAGTAGTCTTCTACGTGTCGTTGGCGAATGGTTGTTTCTTTGAAAGTTAACCATGCGCCTCTTTTTGCTGTGTCTATAGCGAGGTTTTTAAGTGCATTAGTGAATCCTGCTTCAGTTAACACAAAAGGTTTTTGTTTGTCAGAATCGTAGAGGAGTTGGGACTTGAGGGTTTCTTCGTCAATTATGTCACCGTTTAATCTTATGGTTAACAGTATTGTCCATTCGGCAGGAGTTATAGGCCAATTTAGAAATTCTTTTTGGATGGAGTTATTTTGTGTTTGTCCCATTAATTCATCAACATTGACTTTTCGTCCATATTTTTTTAGGCTATGTTTTATTACTTTTTCAGGATTGGAAAGTCCAATTTTGTAATCAATTGTTTCTAGTATTTGGTATTCGCGGTTGCCACAAAAAGGGGTTGAGACAAAAAATAGGTGTCTAGGTAAATTCATAAGTGTTTGATAACCGTATTGTTTGGGATAAAATTTTTCAAGTGCTCGTGCAGTGTCCTCACCTACACGGAAAGATATAATGGTTTCACATGTTTGAGTTATAGCTTCCTGAATTTCTTTACGATACTGTTCCACATATTGACCTGCAAGAGTCATAAACACTTTAAACTTGCGTAAAGACTGTAAAGTTTCAGGTATACTTTTAGTGGTGTAACGATAAGCTTCATCTACATACACAAAAAACGGTACCCGTAACTCTTCACAAGTATCCGCCCGCGACATACCAGCATTATACACAGCTGACAAAATCAAGCTACCTAAAAAGTTAGCCATATCAGTCGTAATCACCCCTTCAGGCAAATCAACAATAACAATTTTTTTCTGATCAATAACACTACGAAAATCTATACAACTTTTTTCAGCCATAAAAATTGGCACAATAATCCGTTCCTGTACCAATCGATACAATTTAGTTAAAACAGCTATAGATGCATCCTTAGGCATCTTACTATATTGTTTCTCCCAAAAAACACGAACATTCTGATCCTGACACTTTGCAGTAAGCATACAACGAAACTCCGAATCAGCTAACACCTTATACAAATCAAGCACCGTAACATTTGCTTTCTCCATAAGCAAATACAACGCATTCAACAAAATCATATCCAACCGCGGCCCCCACCAACGCTCATAAATCTTCTCCAAAGTATCCATAAACATCCTAGCAACCACATCACGCTCACGAGAACCCTTAAACTCCAAAAAATTAATCTGAACCACCCTATTATCATATCTATCTTCAAACGCCGACCAAGGATTAATATAAACAACCCGATCCCACTGCTCAGGCGGAATATGAGACAAAACAAGCAACGACAAATCACAATGTGAATCCAACACCAAAAAACCCTCCCCACAATCAATATGTTGCTTAATCATAGACAACAAAAATCTAGTCTTACCACAACCTGGAAACCCCATAACCAAAGAATGAACCCTATCCATAGAATAAATCCCACGCTCCAATTTACACCCAACAACCGGATCAACATCCGCATCAATACCCAATACATGCAACCTACCCCTACCCTTAAAACTCAAATCATCAACATAATCACTCATAACAACACATAACTCCTAACCATAAAAAACTGGCCATAAATTTAAAAAGTAAACAATTTAAAACTAACTAACCAGTTTTTCCATCACCAAACACCCAATATTAACAACCTAATAACTAACTACTAACTAAAAACCAACTGGACTAACAAACAATCTGTCAACCTAACAAACACCACCACACAAAACACCAAAAAAACAAAAACAAACAATACCAACCAACAAAAAACACTTAAAACAAACCCATAAACACACCAACCCACATTTTTAATTACCTGACTTTTTAACCTTTTTTATACACTATGTTTTATCTGTTTCTTGATGTTACTTTTCCATACCTACACACAAAACTACACAAACTTTTTAAACATAGTGTACAAATTATACACTATGACATTCATCCGAAAAATCAAAAAAAAATCCGGAACCTACCTAGCAGAAGTA
>WRNB01000163.1 GCA_009776805.1 Candidatus Bathycorpusculum grumuli
AAACAACCCACAAAACACACCAACAAAACAAGAAAAACTAATCCTCGACTTCGGCGACGCATACACCCTATACACCACACTAACAAAAACAGGCCTACACAACACACAAACAAAACACCCTACCACAACAAAAAGACACCATCCTATCACTAATACACTATAAACTACTCTGCGGAAACGCAAACAAATACGCAAAAAACTGGTGGCAAAGCTCCTACGCCCGCATACTATACCCAAAAGCAAACCTAACCAGCCAACGCATAAGCGACTTTTACAAAGAAATAGGCGACGAAAAAATCCAACAACAATTCTTCAAAAACTACCTACAACACTTCATCCAAACAACCAAAACATAGGCGTACTAATAGACAGCACCGGCCTACCCAACGACATACACTTCCCACTAACCGCCCTAAGCACCCACAATGGCGTAACCAGCAACGAATCAAGACTCCTCTTGATAGTGGATCAAAAAACAGGTTTACCTTTATTTTTCCGCTACAATGCAGGAAATATTGTGGATGTTTCAACCCTGCGAGCTACTCTGGCTGAATTGCGAGCTTATAGGGTTCATATTTCTCATGTTCTTATTGATGCAGGTTATTATTCTGAAGCCAATATTCGTTTATTATATGGGGAGGATGATAAAAATGATGGTGTTGTTGGGGAGGCTGTTTTTGTTTATTACGCGGTTGGGTGCGAATTTAAAGTTGTATAAGAGGGTTCTTTTGGAGTATTGTGTGGATGTTGTGCAGGCGAAGTATATGGTGATGTATCGGGAGTGTTTGGTTTATGTGAAGTGGGTGGTGGATTTGTTTGGGCATGGTGGTTTTGCGTATATTGTTTTGGATAGGGCTAGGCGTGAGGAGGAGGTTTACAGGTATGTGCGGTCTGTTTTGGATGAGAAGGATGTGGTTATGGTGAGGTGGATGTGGTTGGGGGGTTGAAGGGTTTTTGTGTGTTTGTTTCTTCTGAAAAGATAGGGTTGAAGGAGGTTTTGTCTCTGTATTATTTGCATCAGGTGGTGGGTAGGTGTTTGGTGTTGGTGTGAATTGTGTGGATTTGTTGTCGTTGTGGGTGTATGGTGAGGATGTGTTTAGGGGTTTTTTGTTTTTGTGTTTTGTTGGTGGTGTTGTTTTTTTGTTGTTGGATGGTTTGTTTGAGGGTTTTGTGTTTTGTGTTGGGGGTGTGTTTGTTGTTTTGTGTGGTTTGAAGTTAGGGTGTTTGATTTTGTGTTTTGGTTAAGGTGCCTGCTAGGATGGTGAGTGAGATTTGTAGGAGGTTGGGGGTGGATTTGCCTCTTAGGGTTTCTGTTTGTGGTGATAAATAATGTGGGAATTACGGCTAAGAGAGTTTAAACTTAAAAGCGACATACAACTATCAGTGGCGGTTAGATGTTGTGTTTTAGGTATTCTTGTAGTGGGCGGTCGTTTTCTTTGTTTGGGTCTATGTATCTTGTGAAGGGTACAGCACACCATTTTGGGGTTAAATATGTTTGACCGATTTGACAGTACTTGTTTTGAGCCTGCTCCAAAAGCACACACTGAGCAACCGTTTTAGGCACCAAGGTCACATGAGCCTTCTTCTGCAAACTGGTTACAAATACCAGTTTTTCATCCTCAACTTTTGCCAATGCTGGACTAACCAATGCAAAACTACAATTCAATAACGCTACTCCAGCTTTATTTTGCATGTTCAACTTTAACATGCTAAATGCAAGTAAACAACTGGTCTGCGCATGTTGACTATTATAGCCCTTCCATGCCTCTTTCCATTCCTTATAAAATTGGTTTCGAAGTGCAGTAAACTCTCTAAACACTACAGCCGTCTCTTGTCCACGGGCAAGCCACCAATTAACTATACGAGGATACACAGACAAAAAACCATACGCCTCACTATCCAACCTGCAAGCAAAAATCTCCGAAAGCAACAACCTATACATCCAAACACCAACACTGCCTGTACGCATAGCTTAATTTAAACAGCAACACAACTTTTAAAATCTAAAAACAATAGTTGCAGAAATAGAAAAACAATCACGCCAAAAAATTTGGCTAATTAGCAGACAACACTGACTTTTTTTGATTTATTTTGTTCTAAATATTCAAGCAACTCTCTAGTTTTGTCTTGCGTATCTTTAATTATTTGCTCTGCTGTCCACCCTTCCATTCTTTCTGCATCATAGTCTCTAATTTTCCGTATGTCCTCAACTGTGAAATCTTTGGAAATTTTAGGCTTTTTCATATTCTATTCCTCTTCGCCTTCAACAAGCATTGTTAGGGGGATATATTTCTACAGTTCTATAGCCTTCCATCATATTTATTGTTTTAACGCCATTAACTGTTCGTACATTTACCATGTGTTTGAAATTCCAAGAAGTTATTATGTCACAACCTGCCACAACAGCACAAGCGATGTGTCGGCAATCGTTGAGGCTTTTTTTGGTTAATACTTTTTGTTCAATAAATCGGTTTGCAAGAGCAATTGTTTACTGTGTTTCACGCATTAAAGAATAGTTGATTTGCCGCAACATGCTCCACACGTATGTTCTTTTGGTTTCTGTGGATTGTGAAAGTTCTGCTATAGCAACATCGGAAATTACGGCATCATAATCGCCAGCTATTATTTTGTCCCATAATTTTAACGTAGCATTCATTTTTTCAAGGTTAGAAGTCTGGTTCAAATAACTTAGCACAGAAGTATCCAGGTATATCTTTAGGTAACCTCCGGAAACTCACATTTTACATCTAAATATGGCGTATAATAGCGTTTCAAACCATGTTTAGAAGATTTTCGGAGGCTGCATTTTATGTTGTGGCGGTGTCTTGTGAGGTATTGTTCGTAGTTGTGAATTGGTTGGGTTGTTGTCATGTTATTATTTGTTTTTGGGGGATTTTAAAAGGAGA
>WRNB01000164.1 GCA_009776805.1 Candidatus Bathycorpusculum grumuli
TCACATATTGGATTCAGCAGATAATCAACAAAACTCTTCCCGAAACATGAACACAGAAAACAGCGAAGTACAAAATGGTAAAGCAGCAGTAAAAAACATTAACTTCTGCTTCATAACCATGTAAAAGGTGAAACATATGACAGAAAAACAACAATCTCAAACCCAACCACCTCCTTTTAATCTTGCCCCAAAAATCCAAGCGGAACTTACAACATTAAATGTGCATTACCGCGATATGCAAAAAACCATGAGCCACCTAATCACCATACTCACTGGTGAAAATGCTGAACTAAAAACAGAAAACACCAACCTAAAAAAACCAACCTACAACACTACAAACACAAAACAACACAAATGCACACAAAAAAACAACCCTAAACCAATCAAACAAACCACTACATTTTTTAATTCAACCTAACCATTACCAAAATCTATAGATGACAACCACATGAATATGAATACCAAACTTCATACTTCACACAAAACTTTACCACTAATTTCTTTGTTAACTACAGCACTAATTTTTTCCCTATTTACAAACATATTTATGAACTACACTATTGAAGCTTTAGAGAATGACCTACATGTTAAAAATGAAGAAGAACTAAAAAACGCCATAAACAACACCTCCAACAAAAAAGCTACAACCATCAACATAGACAACGACATCACCCTAACAGAGACACTAAAAATTCCCACCAACAAAAACATCACCCTAACAAGCAACAAAATAACCGAATACTACAAACTAATAGGTGCTGAATATAAAAGTACAATATTTGTTGACAAAGATAGCACATTAAAAATTGATGGCGTAATTGTAACTCATATAAAAACTGCTATTTCAGCAGGTGGAGGTATATATGTTGAAGAAAATGGACTACTTATACTATACAGCGGTGAAATTTCCAATAACGAAGCTGTCGATCATGGAAGCCCGTTTTCTCCAGGGGCGTCAGGAGGCGGGGTATGTAATCGTGGTGTTTTTGAGATGTATGGCGGTAAAATTTCAGGTAATCAAGTCTATGGTTTGGGATCTAGTGGCGGTGGTTCTGGTGGTGGTGTGTTCAACACGGGCATTTTTACCATGACTGGAGGCGAAATTACCAATAACGTCGCTAATGTTTATGGTGGCGGTGTGTTCAACACGGGCATTTTTACCATGACTGGAGGCGAAATTACCAATAACATTGCTGAAAATTGGGGTGGTGGGGTGTCTACTTTCGGTACTTTTGAGTGGCTTGGTGGAGTAATTTCTGGCAATACTGCTAAAATAAGTGGTAATAATGTATATCCAGACGATTATGATAGTGAAACATCTAATGGCGGTAGTAACAACAGCAATAATAATGGGTCGTCTACTGATAAGGTGGAGTTATCTGAGGGTGGTTTTACTTTGAGGGAAGTGGTGTTTATGTGTGTGGGTGTTGGGGGTTTAGTGATAGGTGTTGTGGGGGTAATTTTGTTTTTTACATCTAAAAAAGAGTTAGAATACATAAAGAAAAAAAATAAACTAACAAACGATAATAGTTAAACTTATTTTTGTCACATACTTTTTAGTGTTATAGTTGTAATTCATTTTATTTGGTGTGTTTCGTTGTTTGGCGATCGCAATTATGGTAATTATTAATGTTGATTTATGTAAAGTTGTGAGTTGAAATGTGTGTTTGACGTGTTAATAACACGTACTGGAACCACATTTAGCGTATTTATAACTGTAATACTAAGAATCTGTATTTAGTAAGTACAAACGTCATGTTACTGCGATTTTTCCGTTAGTTACCGTTGATGTTGGTTTAAATAATGAATGTTATTTGCGCTTTTTACCATGAACTAACGAAAAAATTGGTGCTGTTCAAACACAGGTTAAAATTATGTTGCACACAACAACACAACTAACATCTACATATAAAGAAATCCTAACAAAAGAAAAACCGGTAGTGTTCTAGTTTGGAGTAGATTATTTGAAATAAAAAAATTCATGCCAAGACCACAAATAATCCACCAAACCCTCAAACCTTACAGAAAAAAACCACACCCAAACACACCAACAAAAACCCAACAAAACCCAAACAACAAAACACCACAAACAAAACAACACCACTTCACCATAAAAAAACACCCACACACCCCCTAACAAAACAACCCAAACACTCACACAAAACACCAATAAAAACCCCAAACATCAAACACCTCAACATCACCCAAAAAAAACTCACCACAAACAACAACTTTCTCCCCACCAACCACACAACCACCCCTCCAAACCTTAATCAACAACCCACAATCAATAAACCCCAATTAAAAACACAAAAACAAAACATACGAACAATCACCATTCCCATCAATAAACACCACCAAAGGACACTACAACAAAGACACTTTAAACACTTTAGCAAATTTACACATCATACATAAGCAGGTTTATTGTGCCCATTTACCAGCTGAAAACGCTGTAAACAAGTAAGATTCTCATTTTATGGCGGTGTAGAGGTAGCAGTCACCGTTTTCAGGCTCAATTTTGCCGCTTCGCTTAAATGTCTTTTATTTTTTTTTAATAAACGCCCAAATCTCATCACACTCAAACTGTGAAAGACCAACATTTTTCACAAGGTATTCGCTTGCTTCTGTGGCGTGCTCAGCCAAGTCTTCAAGTAAGTTACCTATGGTGTCTCTATGGTGTCCGGTTAGGCGTTCTATGCTTCTTATACCATTTTTTTCTACTAGGTGTTTGCATATTGTTGTTATTTGTTGTTCTGTTAGGTGTTTTTTGTATAGTGGTGTGCCTTTGGTTTCCATAAAGTAGGTTTTGCAGTGTTGGCATTGATATCTTTGGTGGCCTGTGGTGTGGTATTTGCCTTTTTTTGTGATGTGTTTGTTTTGTTCTTTTTTGTAGTGTGT
>WRNB01000165.1 GCA_009776805.1 Candidatus Bathycorpusculum grumuli
TTTTCTTTGGTTAGTTTTATTGTTTTCATGATGTGTTACACTTGGTATATAGTGTGTATCGTACTATTTGAATTTTGTCAAGTTTTAAATGTTAGACAGTAATAGGGTGGTAAGTAAAAACAAAATATACATGTGGTTTTTATGGTATGTAGAGATCGTGGTTTTTGGTTATGTGAGTTTGATTGGTACAGAATTATTTATGGTTAAGCTGTTTTCAGTAACCATACAATCTACTGCGATGATTTTTACGCCTGCTTTTTCTGCAGCAACCAGTGCTTCCCCAAATGCAGAGTGTGTTTTGTTGTTAGACGTAAAATAGTGAACATTGCTCATTTGGATCACAAAAACAACCATTGCCTCATAACCTTCCCCAATGCACAGGGCTAACTCGTTTAGGTGTTTTACACCACGCTCAGTTGGTGCATCAGGAAACAAAACCACGCCGTCTTTCTCTAACGTAACACCCTTCACCTCAATAAAGATTTTACGCCTAATAGTTTCTACATAGAAGTCAAAGCGTGAGTTGCCATGTATTGCTTCTGATTTAATAAGCGTAATGTCCTCTATGCATCGCCCAGATTGCAAATATTCTAAAAACACCTTGTTAGGTGCTTGGCTATCCATGTTAATAAGTCGCTCATTTTTCCAAACGGTAATCAAATCATACCCCGTTTTCCGCTTAGAACTGTTGGCTTTTTGTAAAATTACCTTTGCACCATGCACAAGCAACTCTTTGCAACGTCCAGTATTCTTCACATGAGCAATAACAACTGTGCCATCTATGTTAACTTTGGCAATAAAGCGATTGGGACGGAAAAGAAATATCCCTTCACAAACGTTTAGGTAAATCATTTCTCAAATATTATGAATGGTTACATTTAAAATTTGTACCCTTGTTCCTTAAACACGTTCAAAATACTGCAGGATGTCTAAAAATGCAAACATAAAACATGTCTGATAATGTGAACTGCACACTAATAAATTGACAATTATTACGGAGTAAAAAGTTGTAATCTTGGGATACCCAAAACATGTGCCGTGTTATTGCCTGAAAAAATTAAGACCATTAAACCTGTGAATAATAACAATTGGCAATTTACGCCATAGTTATTACCTGAAGCACCAAAAGAAAACAAAACACTATCAAAAAGAACAAACAGTTAGTAAAAATCTAAAACACTATTAGGTGCAACAGGCATAAAGCAAATAAAGTTGGAGTTGTATGTATTATTGAGGTAATCTTGATGGATCATGTTATGCAGTTTGTGGCTGAATTAAGTGAATATGAGCCGCGTATTTGGCGGAGATTTCAGATAAGTAGTGCTGCTGGTTTGGAAGGTTTTTGTTCTATTCTTATGGATATGTTTCATATGACTGGTTATCACTTATTTGATTTCAGTATAAAAGGTGCTAAGTACACTTCGCCCGATATTTTAGATGATTTAGATGATGACATTGTTAGAAGTACACATGGTGTTTTCATTAGGCATTTGTTCACAAGAAAAGGTGATTGGGGTGAGTTGTGGTATGATTTTGGAGACAGTTGGTATGTTAGGGTGAAATTGGAAATACTAAACGTTGATGATATGGTTTCTGAAGTTGAATTGCCTCGTGTGATTAAAGGTGAAGGGTTTGGTATTGTGGAGGATTGTGGTGGTGTTTGGGGTTTGGCGGAGATTGCGGAGAGGTTGAAAACTGGGCAGGGTGAGGATTGGGAAGAGCAGAAAAGTTGGCTTGAAGAAATCTGTCCAGATGTCTTGGAAAATGGACTGGATTTTTTTGATGTTGATGGGATAAACGCTATTATTAGAGCACGTTATGCAGCAACGCACAAAAAGAAGTCAAAACAAAAGGGTACTTCAAAAAAATAGTTTATTTCTGTTTTTATCTATTTACAACAGGTACGTCTTTGAGGTACTTGTGATATGTCTTCTATTTTTTAAGTCTCACTGTGTTTTTCTTGTTATTTTCCTAGTTTTTTGTGTGAAGTCGCTAATGGAATCACCACTATGACAACTATTGCAGATAAGGTTGATTATGGTTATACGTTTTCGGCTAAGGCTAACATTTAACAACAAATTCTGTTGGGTATCTGATTGTAGGTTTTGTCGTGGAATTTAAGGAAGGCAGTGTTGTATTGGTTGGTAGTGTTGGTTGGTGGGTTATTTAGATTGTTATCGCCAATATGGGTGGTTTGTATTTCGCTTCATTTGCTCGTTTTGTCAGTGTATGTATTGATGTGGGATGGTGAATTCAGAAGTATGGAGATATTTGGTTGTCTAGGTGTAATAACCTATTAGGGTTTTTACACGAAAATCAAGTTGACCCCTATCAGGGATATCTATATAATGGCTATGGATTTTTTTCGTTATAGTTGTGGCTAAAGTATATGTTTGTATAATTGTTTTGTACCGTGGTTAGTGGATTTTTTCGTTAATAATCAGGATAATAATTTCGTTTGTCATTATGTGTTCTTTTATGGTAATGTTATAACACAAGTCAGTCTGGTTTTTGTTTGAGGTTTTATAGGGTGGAAAAGTTGATTTTTTATGTTCAATTCTATGGATTTATTCGTTGTATGATAATTTTATTGAATGTTTGTTATCTTACTTGTGTAGGGGTTTGTGGTAGTGATTGGTGTTACATCGTATGGTTGCTTAACTATTTTTATGGTAGATTTTGGGATTGTTGGTTTTATGGTTTGTGCAAGAGGTGAATTGACAATAAATGATGTCGAAATTGTAACATTAACAATAAAAATTGGGTAGTGTCCTAATTTAGAATACCTATTTAAAATAGAAGAATTCATGCCAAGACCACAAATGATCCGACAAACCCTCAAGCCTTGCAGGAGAAAAACCACG
>WRNB01000166.1 GCA_009776805.1 Candidatus Bathycorpusculum grumuli
TGCGTGTTTTGTTGTGTATTTTGCATGTGATGTATTTGTGTTGATTGTTTATAAATTATTTGCTATCTTATATGTTAAGTCGTTGTATTTGATAAATAATACGGGTTTATTTGTGTCTTTTGTGTTTGTTGTTTGTGGGGGTTTTTGTTGTTTGTAAGCGGTTTGTTTAATGTTCGTGCGTTCTACGTGGGGTACCCCTAAAGTTGCAGAAAGCAACATATCACTTGAAGTCTGCTCCACAAGTTTACCTTTGGAAGTAATAGAATGTTTGTGCTTTATCTGCAAATAACACTTTCTTATCACGTAGAGTAAGTGTGTTTCAGGAGAAACCGTTTTGATTTTCCTTGTGAAAAGAGCAGCTCCGCTAAAAAATATCGCGCCCGCTACTACAATTTTTAACACTAAATCAGTAAAAGCAATAGAAGCCACCCAAGCTAGCAAACCAAAAATTAAAAAAATGCCCATCTGTCGTAGGGAAAATCGTCCCACTGGCGTGTCAAGTATCTGCTCATTTAGAAAACTCACATTCTCAAACCACAACGTTTGCACTAACTCAGACACACAACCAGCCTCCACGTAACAAAACGCAACTGCATAACTCACTGAAACTATACATTACACTATTTCGCATAACATTCGCCACCTTCTAAAACATCAGAATTTTTAAATCCCTCACCTCCTCCGTCTTTACACAAGTAAAAGTTTGTAACTCAACTTAAACAATAAAATTATAACATACATGTCACTCCTAAAACTCGTAAAAGCAGGGACAATAACTGTTGGTTATTCTATGGTTTTAGGTGTATTTGTACAAGTTTGTTTTCCTTCACTATTATCGATATACACTAACAACTATACAGGCAAAAAATATTTAGAGAATATTAGTTTGTGGATCATTATTGTTGCTATAGGTTGAAATTTTTAGATACCACATAGAAACATATAGTATAGTAATGTACAGTGACATTGACGCATGTCTATTGTTTAAATTGTTGCAGTGTAGTTGTGTATCATTGTATTCTGACACCAGACCCATGCTGAAAACGTTTTTTCCATATGTCCATAACCATCGCACACGTTTTGCAGGTCACTTTTTCACAATAAACTAAACTGTTACACGACTACAAAAATAGTGTTTTTATAGGGTTTTTGCAACCAAAATATTTACTATGATGTCACAAAAAAAAGTTACACTATAATGCTTGTGCGCAGGTTATGGACATATGGTTTTTTTGATTTTGTGTTTTTATTTGCGTTAATTTGAATTCATGATGCTATATAAGGCGGTTTTAAACACTATCGTGTGCTGGTTTATTTTTTCCCTTTAGGTATTCTGCTTCTTTTTTAGATGTTAAAAACAAACCTATCCCAATAACACCTACCACCAAACCCCCCACACCCACACACATAAACATCACATCCCTCAAACTAAACCCGCCACCAAACAATCCACCATTATCAGCAGTCATTCCGTTACCACCATTAGATGACACATCACCATTAGATGACACATCACCATTAGATGGCACATCACCATAATCGTCTGGATGCACATTATTACCACTTGCATCAGCAGTATTACCCGAAATCNCCCCACCAAGCCACTCAAAAGTACCAAAAGTAGACACCCCACCACCCCAATAACCCGCATGATTATTAATAATTTCACCACCAGACATAGTAAAAACACCAGTATTATCCACACCTCCACCAGACACATGAGCAGTATTATTGACAATCTCACCCCCAAACATAGTAAAAACACCAACATTACACACACCCCCACCAGAACCACCCCCAGAAGACCCCAAACCATAGACTTGATTACCTGAAATTTTGCCACCATACATCTCAAAAACACCATGATTACATACCCCACCTCCTGCTGCTCCAGAAGAAAAAGGACCACCCCCATCAACAGCTTCATTACCAGAAATTTCACCACTATACAACATAAGTCGTCCGCCTTCCTCAACATATATACCCCCACCCCTTAAATTAGCAGGCCTTGTATGCGTTACAATTATGCCATCAATCTTCAACACGCCATCTCTATCCACAAACACAGTACTCTTAAATTCAGCACCAACTAGTTTGTAGTATCCAACTGCTTTGTTGCTTGTGAGTGTTATGTCTTTGTTGGTGTCGATTTTAAGTGTCTCTGTTAGGGTAATGTCTTTGTCTAAGGTGATGGTTGTGGTTTTTTTGTTTTGTGCATTGTTGACGGCGTTTTTAAGTGTATCTTCATTTTCAACATGTACTACATTCTCCAAAGATCCACTAGTATCGTGTATAATTATTCCTACAAATAGCGCAGAGGCTAACACTGCAATCAACAAAGAAAATAGTAGCAAAACTCTACGAGAAACCTGAGCCTCAGCATTAATGCTCATATAATTACCGTCTATAAATTGTAATAAATTTCAGATTGAGCTAAAAAAAGATTTTGGTTGTTTGAGAAGTGTTTAATGTTATTTTTTGGTGTGTGTTTCGACATTGTTTTGTGCTTGTAGTATTGTCAGTTGATTTTTTAGTGTGGTGTTTTCTGTTTTTAACTCAGCATTTTCAGCTGCGAGTATGGTGATTAGGCGGCTCATGGTTTCCTGCATATCACGATAACGAACATTTAATGTTGTAAGTTCCGCTTGGATTTCTGGGGCAAGATTGAAAGGAGGTGGTTGGGTTTGAGATTGTTGTCTTTCTGCCATATGTTTCACCTTTTACATGGCTATGAAGCAGAAGCTAAGTTACTACTCAGCGGGTAGTTTTAGGTCACATATTTAGTTCACAAATTTTTAAGACACAAACAACCAGCACACAATTTTCATCAAAACATTTGACAAAC
>WRNB01000167.1 GCA_009776805.1 Candidatus Bathycorpusculum grumuli
AAAACAGGCAAATACAAAAAAGTTGCCGATCCGACAACTACTCCGTCAGAAACCACGGGAATAATCACCGAAGGCGACAACGTCACACCATCTGATCAAGACGGAAAGCTATCACCTAAACAATTAGCTAAAAAGAAGTATGCAACAAAAGCGATAAAGAAAAAACAAATCAAAGCAATATTTGATATCGAGAACAAGATGTTAAAAGAGTTTGGAATGAAATTTCAAATTGAAGAACAAATGACAGAACTCTTNGGTGANTTTGGCGAAGAACCATTAAGTGCTGCTCTTGAAAAAATGCCCGAAAAAAACGTTAACACAATAATTTTTGGCGGAATCGTAGCGTTCGCACATGTACCTTTGATACTTGAACTTATAGAAAAATTTAAAGTAAACAGAGCAACATCAAGAACGCAAAAACGCAGACAACAACAACAACAAGAAAACATTACACAACAATTTAACCCTATAACTAAAGAATGGCAACCAATAGACCAACCAACACCACCTGAGGTTTAAATTATGGGTAAAAGTTGGAAATATCTGATAAAACAAATGTGCCCATTACATCGAGTTTTACCACTATCAGATGAACATATAGAGTATACAATAGAAGTAAAAAGCAAGGATAATTTAAAATATTTATGCATCTCGTCAAAAACTGATATCTTTAATTCAGAAAAAATACGTGAATATTGCGCCTCAAAAGGTGGCGGTATGATAGGAGCAATAAACGCAATCGCTGCAACAGAAGAAAAAGACAGAAAAGTTTTCTACGAATTTCAAAACGACATACATACGTACTATATGGTGAGGGTTTAATGGAAAATGTAGAATTAAACAGACAACCAGCATCTGTATATAAAAAAGCAAAAATAAGAATCGGAACAGACATTACAATTTATCCTTATTATGATCTTGTAGCCTTCTGTGGTCAGCGCGGATCAGGAAAAAGCTATTTCAGCAAAACACTTGTAAGAAAAATACAACGTGTAATAGTCTGGGACATCAACAGAGAATATAGCAACGATCATGAAAAACATGTGCAAAAAGTCTGCCATTCACTTAAAGATGTTAAAGATGCGTACAAAAACAAGTATTTTGATTGGCAAAACAAAACAAGTATAGCTTATCAACCGCAACAGTCAAGCTATACAGAATTTGATGAACTCTGCGAATATATCTACTACAACCTAACATACGTTTGTCTCGTTGTTGAAGAAATCGGTAAGTTTGATTTAGCACATCAACCGAAAGATTCAGCGTTCAAAGCGATTGTTGACACCGGCCGCCACCAGGGCGTAGGTTGTTTTTGCTTAGCGAGAAGAGCGAAAGATATACCATATTATCTTATGAGCTCTGCGACGCATATTTTTAGCTTCAACACTAATAGACCTGAAGATATTAAATATGCAGATGATTTTTTAGGTGACGAGTACCAAAGCAAACTACAAAATTACATAAAAAATGAGTCTGGATCGCCACACAGCTTTTGCTATTTCGATGGTGAAAAAATTGTTACAACAATACACAAACCGTTAAGCTTTTAACAACCACTTTTTCTATTTNTGGTAAAAAAGGTCTTAAATTATGGTTTATAAAACTTTAGCCGCAACTACAGCAGGAGTATTTATTGTACTTCTCACTGATGCGGTGCTACAAAATAGAGAATCAACCACCTTACAAGGTTCAATAGGTGAAGGTACGTGGGAAACTTCCTACACTGATATTGCATTAGTAGTGATTTTTGGCGCATTATTCGCTATTACCAGATGGCACAAACACGGACGCCATTTTGTACATGTGATGTGTGGTGCNGCTTTTGGAACAGCAATAGCGTTAATTATNTCGAAATGGGTTATTCAGTGGCGATGGGGTGCAGGTGTCTCACCTCCGACAGTAGATCCTGAAGAGACACAAGCCTTCAATGCTTTTAATCGGTCAAATTATAATAATTATGCAATTCAAAACTACCGTCCAGTTAAANGCGGTTGNGGGTGTGGTCATTAATGCCAGTACCAAACATAAACCGCAAAGCACGTGCTGTATCTGGCGGTTGTAAAACTGGAACTTGTCAAAAACCAGCACCACAATTACTAAACAATTGTGGCTGCCCAACATCATACCCGCACTGTCCATGCCCACCAGCACCAGCTCAGGAACTCATGAGTTATCAAACAACCACACAAACATACGTCAAACGTGTACCAAAAAGCAAAATTTGTTACCCGTACGAACTAAAAACACCATACTGTGCTTTCTCGTACAAGGATCAGGATCAAGAAATCAGTAAAGAAATGTGTTGTGGCGAACCGATCAAAGCATTCCTCTTTAAATGTCGCGGCAAAATAAAACAAGAAGGCGACGTAGCACAAACTGTGAGCGAGAAAAAACTCAAAGAAGCATTCATCAAAGAATTCTTAACAGACTGCTACATAGAAAACAACAACAAACATCTAATCATGAACAAGATCACTCCTAAATTCTGCGAGGAAGACATGCAAAGCTATCTCGAAAAAGGTATGCGTATTGTTGGAAAACGACAAACTGGTTGTTTTGTAGAATACACGTTTATATTGAATTTGGGTTGTTGTAAGAAAATTGAGAACTTGTGTGATCTCGCTTGCGGCGATGTTGGTTTTACATGCTGTGACTGTACATACATAACATTCCACCTACCAGCAAACAAAGACAATGACCTACTCACAGAAAAAAGCCTACTATTTGAAGAGCTTGTAAGCCAATATACCCCAACACTAAGACGAGAATGGTTTGACTACACAACACATACCCTAGAAGGTACTAGGTGCTGGAAAGATATCCCATTCCAAACACAAGG
>WRNB01000168.1 GCA_009776805.1 Candidatus Bathycorpusculum grumuli
TTTGGGTTTTGGCAGGGTAGTGTGTTAGTATCTTTTGGACGTGTCATATTGATATTTTATCATTAACTACTATATAAACGAATCTATATTAGGACACTGCCAAATCTTATTACATTAACCGTTTTGGTATTATTTGTATAGTCAAATAACTTAAAAATTAGGTTTACAAAATCCATAAAATTCCATACTAAACACATGACTCCTCTCTAAAACTTGTGTTAATCCCCCTTAGATACTAAAGTTGTGTATACACACTATAAATAACTAAAAAAACACTGTTTAAAAACACGCATATCGCGTTATCTTGCCAACAAAATATGCACTCTACCACTAAGAAATCGTCTGAGATTAAAGTTGACCATACACTCAGCATAAGTTTTTATTCCATCAATTCCAAAAAGTGTCAAATTTATTTATCACCATTTCCTAAACACTAATAATGACTAAATCTATTACTCTAAACGCAAATTGGTTTGTAAAATTCAAACCTGTTCAAGATGTAAATTTAAAAATACGTGATTATAATATATAACTGATGTGTTGATATGTCACTTGAAGAAATTGCTCTACAGGTTCAGAGCTGTAAGAAGTGTCGTTTATGGCAAACTTCTTCTCATGGTGTACCAGGGGAGGGTTCTGTTAATGCTAAAGTTATGTTTGTTGGACAAAATCCTGGGGCTGAAGAAGACAAATTTGGTAGACCCTTTATAGGTAGAGCAGGAAAATTTTTAACAAAAACTCTTGCTGAATTTGGTATACATCGAGAAGAGGTTTTTATAACAAACATCGTTAAGCATACCTCACCAGAAAATCGCAAACCCTATCCCGACGAAGTTGCTCTGTGTTTGCCGTATCTGATTCAGCAGATTGAGCTGATAAAACCAAAATTCGTCGTATTACTTGGAGCGAGTGCAAAAGAAACTCCAAGAGTTGAAAACATAATATATTTTGAAGTAATTCATCCCTCAGCTGCTATGCGTTTCACAAAAATGCGCGAAAAATTCAAAACTCAAATAGCCGAACTTGTAAAACAAATTCAACAACAAACATAGTTACACCTGTCAAACACGTTAAAACATCAGTAATATTCGAAGACTTGTATTTTTCAAAAATTTTCTGTTAAAAATTGTGTATCTTGGTTGTTTGTTTTTTTGAAATGGGTTTTTCGGAGGTTGTTATCAGTGATGCAGGTTGAGTAACTGTAAATGTTTGAAATAAATGGAGTATTTAGTGTTTTGTTTGATGTATGCTTTAATTTGTAAGTTGTTTTGTCATAATTGTGAGTTATTACTCAGTAGGGGTGTGTAGTGTTATTTTTTATTTGTAAATTGTTGTGTATGGTTGTTTTTCTGCAATTTTTTTGGTTGTGGAAAATGGTGGGTAAAGTATTGTTGTATGTGTGTTTGTTGTGAAAACTGGTGTTTAGTGGTATCTGTTGGGTGGTGACTGTATTTCACCTATTCTTCATCGATAAAGCCGATAAAATTTTTTATGTTTTCAACGATTTCTTTGATTTTTGTAATTGACAATGGTGGTTCATATGGAATGCGTAAAACTTCCCAGCCTTTTTGTTCAAGTAAGTCTATAATTTCCTGATCTTTTTGTTGTTGTTTGTCTTTTTTATGGACTTGTATACCATCTAGGTAAACTGCTTTTTTAAGTTTAAACCAGCAGAAATCAGGTATGGTTGCTCTCAAAACGATGGGTGTTTGAGTTACCATTTCAGTGGTTAAGCCTGCGTTGCTTAGTGCAGAGAAAATACTAATTTCACCTTTGCTAACTTTTGGGTGCATACGATTTTTGTAGCTCATTGTTAATTACCAAATTTTATTGTAATCTTTTAACAGGTAAAGTGGTAATATAAACACGTGGTTCATCCGACATTGTGGTGTAGTGGAGAGGGGTCAGTTAAAGTGAAAGTGAAAGTGTAATCTGATTTTTTGGTTTGATGGTTAAATTAGTAAGTCGTATGGTGGAATGGCTTAAGTTTTGTGTCAGAACTATTGTATCTGTGATGGTTTTTATGAATTTTATAAGTGCAATTTTTGAACTATTCAATTATATTTAGTAAATTAAATGGTGTGTGTTTAGTTTTTAGTGTAGTAGATTTTGGGTATTGTTATTTGTAGGTTTTAAAATTGTGTGTGATGTATAAATGATTCAAAAAACATGCGTTTGAAGCCTAAATATTGTGATAATTTGTTAACAAAATATGTGTTATGTCACTAAACACTAATGATGTTTAAGGTATGGTGTTTTTTTTAGATGGTTGTGTATTTGTTTTATGAATGTTGTTTATTTTTTTGTGTTTAATTTTTATTTGTTTGATAATATTTATGTTTGTTTTATATTTGTGTTGATGTGTCATTATGGTTTGTTGTGTAGGTGTAATTTGTTTGTTGTGTGTGGTAGTTGTTTCTATTGGGTCAGTTGTTGTTGTAATCACAACAGTTTTTGTCCAAATATGATGTGTGTTTTGAAGAAATTGTATATCTGTAATTAATGTGTAATCTGAAAAGGTATTTTTTTCACATTGGTGAGTATGTTATGGGTGTGGGGATTGTGACTTGATTTGTGTTAATTACTGGGTTGTCTTTTTTATAAACTGCTGGTTTTTTGATTTAGTGGTAATGTTGTATAATTATTGTTGTTTGTAACATTTTTTAAGGATGGGTGTGTTTAACAAGTTAGTGTAATTTGTTATGTTTTTTTAAATTAGTGTTAATTTAATTTTAAGTTTTTAATAGTTTTTGTTTTAAAAGAGGATTGTTAATTAATTTAATAAATGTGCATGAATTTGCATATATTGGGCAAAAAAAAAAA
>WRNB01000169.1 GCA_009776805.1 Candidatus Bathycorpusculum grumuli
GAACTGACACTACAGATGAATCAACTGGTATTACAGAAGTGCCACAATTATAACAATACTGCACATCATCAACTAATTGAACACCACAAACTCGACAATAAGGCATAACGTTCACCTGCTGTAAATATGTTTTTGAAGTATTTTAAGACTTGCTAATTTGTGTGATTTATGGTTGGTTAATTTTTATGTAGGTATCAATTTTAATAAGGTTAATGTTTATCGTTTGTTGGAGATTAGCAATGTCTGATAAAGTTTTGGTTACCTCCGCTTGGCCATACATAAATGTGACTCCTCATCTTGGAAATTTGGTAGGGTCAGTTCTATCGGCAGATGTTACTGCACGGTACTACCGTTTAAAGGGTGATGATGTGTTATTTGTCAGTGGTTCAGATGAACATGGTACACCTATTGAAGTAGAGGCTTTAAGACAGGGGATAACACCTAAAGAGTTAACAGAGAAAAATCATGCATACATTTCAAAACTTTTTTCTCAATGGAACATTTCTTATGATAATTACACATTTACTGAAAGTTTAGTGCATAAAGAGTTTGTTCAAAAAACGCTTTTAGAAATTCAGAAAAACGGTTACATTTTTGAACAGGAAACTCAAATGCTTTACTGTGAACATGATAAACGTTTTTTACCAGACCGATTTGTGGAAGGCAAATGTCCTCATTGTAATGCAGAAAAAGCTAGGGGAGACCAATGTGATTTATGTGGCAAACTTTTAGAACCTATAGCACTTGTGGATCCGTATTGCATTCTTTGTAAAAACAAACCAATAATAAAATCAACTAAACATTGGTACATTGACCTCTCTAAACTTGCAGACCCTTTAAGTCAATATATTAAAGATAACCAACAATTACCAACTAACGTAAAGAATTTTAGTTTAAACTGGATTAAAGAGGGCTTAAAATCCAGGGCAATTACACGGGATGTTAACTGGGGTATCCCGGCACCTTTCAAAGGCGCAGAGGGTAAAACCATCTACGTTTGGATAGACGCAGTTCTTGGCTACATATCTGCCACTATAGAACAAGCACAAAACACAAAACAACCAGACAAATGGAAAGAATTCTGGCTAAACAATCAAGCTAAAACACTCTACTTTGTAGGCAAAGACAACATTCCCTTCCACACAATCATCCTACCCGCGTTACTGTTAGCTTCAGGACAAAACTATAATCTACCTTGGAATGTTTCAGCCACAGAATTTTTACAATTCCGCGGACAAAAAGCCTCAAAAAGCCAACGCGTAGGCATCTGGATAGATGAAGCCTTAGAAATGTTCCCTGCAGATTATTGGCGTTTTTTCCTCATAGCAACCCGACCTGAAAGCAAAGACACTAATTTCACGTGGAATAATTTTTCAGACAAAATAAATGCAGATCTAAATGACACCTATGGCAACTTTATCCACCGCACACTATCATTTATAACCAGCAAATTCGACGGCATAATCCCCACACCCACCAAACTTGATCAAGACGATCAAACCATACTAGATACTATTAAAGAGAAAGTACAACAAACAGCCAAAGAAATTGAAGCAGGATATCTACAATCAGCCACCACCACACTTATCAACATAAGTAGAATTGGCAACCAATACCTAAACACTAAAGAACCATGGAACCTTATGAAAACAGACAAAGAAAAAGCAGCTACCATATTTTATATCGCAGCACAAATCGTTAAAACAATCACCGTTGTATCAACACCATTCATACCTCAAACCGCACAACAACTATGGCAAACTCTACAATTACCCAAAACCATTAACAAATGGAGTGAAGCAACTACACCCCTAGAAGCAGGACACAAAATCGCCAAACCCACACCACTCTTCCATAAAATTGAAAACGACGAAACAAAACTAGATGAACAATTATCAAAAATCAGACTAAAAATTGGAACTCTACCCAAATAACATAAGCAGGATTAATAAATGACCATTCAAATTCGTGCTGACCTCCACGTACACACAACTTACTCAAATGATTCACTAATCACACCAAAAGACCTAATTTATTACGCAAAAAAAAATGGTTTAAACGCCGTTGCAGTAACAGACCATAACCGTTTTGATGGCGCAATTAAAATCGCCAAAGAAACTCAAGATTTTCTGGTAATACCTGGCATAGAAATTTCTAGTAGTGAAGGACATATCGTTGCATTAAATATCAACAAATCTATTCAAAAAGGTTTAACGGCTGTTGAAACTGTGGAACATATCCACAACGCGGGTGGAATTGCAATTGCCGCTCACCCTTATGTTTACTTTAAAGGATGCCTGCGAAACGCTGTCTGCAACGCATTTGACGCTATAGAAGTAATTAATGCGCGAGCTTTTCCTTTTCAAAAAAGTGTTAAAAAAGCTCAGAAAGCCGCTGAAACATTTAAACTATCTCAAGTAGCAGGCACAGATGCACATTATGGCCCTCAAATCGGTTGCGGATATACAATTATTGAAGTTGAAGAACCAACAGTTGAAGAAGTTACCAAAGCTATACTGCACGGTCGCTGTCAACCTCACGGACAACAGGTACCCTTAATACTTAACTTACAACAACAAATTCACAGACTGCAACGTATGGTTAACAAGGCAACTTTAAAACTAAAAAGTTAGTACGCATGTAGTTATGAGAAAAACACTTATGCTTGTTTTAATTGTTGATTATTAGACATGAGGCGGAAGTTTGGGTCATGCGTCAAATTAGTTTATTTCCAAATTCTAACACATTTATAAGCAAACCAAACAAAATCTCATGCATCTCCAAAGACTTAGAATAACAAATAGTCT
>WRNB01000170.1 GCA_009776805.1 Candidatus Bathycorpusculum grumuli
TCACCACAAACACCAAAAACAAACAACCACACAAAACCCCCAAAAACACCACACACAAAAACAACAAATCAACATAATTCTTCCCCAAACCAAACACCCACCCAACCTGCTACCTATCATAATACAGTGGCAAAACCTCAACCAACTCCAAACACATAGAAGAAAACAAAACAAACACACCCCCACCCTGCATAACATCATACACCTGCTTATAATGAGCACTGTCAAAACGATTACAAAAGAAACAGTCTACTTCCAAACAATCACTACCTCGAATAGTCGCTTATAACTCTCGCGAATCATGCGTTGGAATTCCGGTCCGTCATCGGTTTTGGCTGACAAAACTCAGACAATATAAGTGCCAACAATGATAATACCGTTACGCTCGGCGTATACCTTACACTCGCGTATTTGTCCTTTATGATTCCTCGCACTAATTATCGCTGGAATAGCGAGCGTAGATGATGCCGTTCATTGCTTTACCTTTTTACTCTTGCTTTCGAGTCGTTTTTGAGTTTCTTTTATGCTCTCCAAGAAATCAAGCTCAGCTTTGGATAACTCATCTTGTGTTTTGGCCTTGTATTTTTCATACTCCATTTCAGCCTTTGTTGCTGCTTCCAAATGGCTGACTTTTCCGGCATTTTCAAGTAGTTCGTTGCCACCAAGTTTAAGAAAGTCATCAAGCTGAGCAAACCAGTCATTCATTGTCATGGGCTTGCGTCGAATTGCCTGTATCTCTGCGAATTCCAAGTAAGCTGAAACAATCCGATTCAATATATCTATCTCGTCTTTTTGCAGATAATTCTTCGCAATAATAGCATCCACTTTTCGCGGTTTCGTACCTGTGAAACTGGTCAATCCCATAAGTGGGTTTTCAGCATTGGCACGCAACAAAAGGATTTCCGCAACGGCGTGTCCATGGGCTACGAAGTGCATTTTATTCTGAACAGTTTGAAAAAATAGTTGTGATATCTCAGCTTTAAGATCGTAGTCAATGCTGGTAGCGTAAATATCAAACACTTGACGATAAAATACCTTCACTGCTACGGATATCTCGTATGGTTTCCAGCAGTTCTTGCCAGTAACCACCACCAGTTTTTTTGAGCAAGTCGGCATTGATGGTGAATCCTTTTTGCAGATACTCATGGATTCTCTTGGTAGCCCAGATACGAAATTGTGTGCCTCTTGTAGACTTAACCCGATAGCCAACGGAGATAACCACGTCAAGATTGTAAGGCTTAATTTTATAGGTTTTTCCGTCAACAGCAGTTGTTCGGAATTCCCGAACAACTAAAACCTCTGTTAGTTCACCTTCGTTGAAGATATGACTGATATGTTCACTGATACTGGCCTTACTAGATTGGAACAGTTCCACCATGCACTTGGGTAAGCCAAACAGTTTCGTCTTCCATTCGAACGTCAATTTTTGTTTCACCGTCCAGTGTTTGATATATGATGATTTCATTATCTTGCTTCATGGTTTCTTCTTATCGCCCAACATACAAAAGAGAGCTTGTTTCAAATGGTCATGCATCGGAGACTTCGGGTCAAAGCACATCTCGATAAACTGTCTCATCTCCAGAGTATCTTCCACAAGCTTAGGTTTATATTTATATAACTTCCCCTGTGGCTTATCTGTTCTGCCAAGGATATAATCCACCGAAACATCAAAATAGACACCATACTAGATTAACATATTAGACCTAGTCGTTATTAGTTTTTTGACGCTAAAACAAAGCTTTTATTAACACACAAACCCAACACACACCCATTAAAAGTGCTCACATACTCAACTACAACACATTATCCAAAAAACCAAAACACCCCAAAAACTTCTCAAACCTCACCCAACAAAAATTCAACACACCAAACAAACACTAAACAAAAAATACACCACACACCAACAAAAAAACCACAAAAACCAAACCACAAAAAAACATAGACACAAAACACCCCTACACCCACAACCCAACAGATCAACTACTAATATTACTCACATACTACAAACCATACACCGCATCAACACTACTAAGTTACCTTTTCGGATTAAACCAAACAAATGCCCTAAAAAACATACAAATAATAAAACCATAATCCGCGAAATCCCACCTTTACCAAGCAAAGAATACGCCAAAATTAAAAAAATAGAAACAAAAGAAGAACTTGAAAAAATATTTCCAGACTTTGTCGCATTTTTAGATGCTACAAAACAAAAAATTCCACGACCAAAAAACAAACACAAACACAAAACACACTATAGCGGCAAAAAGAAAAAACACACTATTAAAACACAATTAACTGCTAACAAACAAGGCCTAATAATACATAAATCACCTCATACTAAGGGCAGTACCCATGATTATTCCTTGTTTAAGCATAGTCACCCATGTTTACCTGAAGGGGTGATGACGGGTGTTGATTTAGGTTTTTTGGGCATTTTGGAAGATTATCCCAAATTTAATTGTTTGTTACCATTTAAGAAAAAAAGTCCAGGTAAAGGTAAAAAGGGTGTTAAAGCAGAACCTCTCTCTGAAGACCAAAAATTGTTCAACAAGTTTTTGGCGTCTGCTAGGGTTGTTGTGGAGCATACTAATAGTAGGGTGAAAAAGTTTCGTATTTTTGGTGAGGAGTTTAGAAATCGTCTTAGGTA
>WRNB01000171.1 GCA_009776805.1 Candidatus Bathycorpusculum grumuli
GACAATATTAAAATTTAGTGAAGTGATTCCTAGGGACTTTTGCTAAGTGCAACATTGAACACAATTGCTTGTCATAAAATTTGTACACTATGTCTTACTACTTCCTCTGTCGTGTCTTTGTAAAAGTTAAAATATTAAAATATTAAAATTAGTGTGAGTTCACAGAAGTAATAAAATTAATTAAAATCAATGTGAATTTACAAGAATTAATGTCTATATTTGTTTTGACTGCAGAAAATGCAACATGCGTTGTTTGTTTGTTTTCTTACCTACTAGGCGGCTGCACACTACACCGGTTGAGAGCGGACTGATCGGTAGACGGGATATTGATTAGTTGTGAAGCTGCTATGAGCGCGCCGAGTGCTTGCTAAAGGAGTTCAAACATGGAATTATGTTCATTCGGAAGCTGCTCTGAAATGAGTTCATTGTTACGATGAAAATTCTGTATATACATTTGTTCATATGGAAGTANGAGGGATGGTTTGTTAACTTGCTTCANAAGTGTCATNGTCTCNTTGATATTTCCGTATTCGTGTCGGCAGTTAAGTATGTGTAGTGCATACGCTGAACGTGGGTCATTGTTTCTTATGTATCGTATATGCTCCCGGTATCTCAAGTTCAGATTTCGATTAGTTTGCCCTACATATGATTTGTGGCAGGTTTTGCATGTGATTTTGTATATTCCACTTTTATCATGTTGCGATGTATGGGCTTGGTTTGTGGGCGTTAAGAGTTGTTTTAGTGTCGTTGTAGCCTTGAACGCTATTCCTACGTTGGTGTCTCTGAACAGGTTTGTGATTTTTCTTATTTTAGGACTATGGTATGTGAATGTGGTCCAGATTTTGTGTTTCTTTTCTTTGTGTGTGTGATTAGCTTTGCTTTGTATCTGTTGGTTAAGTTTGTGAAGTAAGTGTTGTGGAACGTTGTTGTTTTTTGCTATTGTTTGTATAGTTTCCCATTCTTTTTGTTTCTTGTCTGGATCAAGAGGAAGGGAGTGCATTCGGGTTATGTGAAATCTGAATGCTGCCGTTTTTTGTTCTATGGGATGATTTGAATGAAAGTTGATAGTTGTATCCGTGTAGGTCGGTTTTCTATATATGTCCACTTCAAGCTGTTTGTGTTTACGTGTTATTGTCAGGTCTAGGAAGTCAATGGATCCGTGTTGTTCATATGTGGGGTTAAGTTTGATATTACCGTGTATGTTGTTTACGTATGTGTTTATGGTGTGTGCACTAACCTTTGTCGTGTCATATATGATTAAAACATCGTCTACATATCTTGTGTAGAATGCTATGTTTTTTGCGTCTAGTAGGTGTTTGATGCTTTCGTCTTCGAAGTTTTGTAAGAATATTTCTGCTATTATGCCAGATATCGGGGAACCCATGGCGATACCTTGTTCGGGTTGAAAGATTCTCTGTTGGAACGTGAAGTAGTTCTGTGATAGCACCTCTTTGAGTAGACCGAGAATTTGTTCTGCTATTTGAGTATCGTTATTTTGTAGCAGTTTTGTTTTGATGATATTTAGAGTCTCCAATACTGGTATATTAACGTACAGGTCTTTGATATCGAATGTCATCAAACAGTGGTTGTCATGTATTTCTAGTCTCGTTAGATCATTAGCAAGGTTGGTGGAGTTGGTAACGACGTACTGGCTATGCAGTGTGATGTGTTGGTTTAGTATCTTATTTAGGTATTTGGCTAGTTTGTATGCCGGTGCTGTTTTGTTGTTGATTACTGGTCGAATCGGAATATCTGTTTTGTGCAGTTTTAATTGGGCTTTAAGCTTGGGTGGAGCTGGTTTCTTTTGTACTAGGTGTTTTATCTGGCGTTTATCTATAATTAGATTACATACTTGCATTACTTTATGTATTGATTTTTGGAATTTTTCCGTGGGGTCCTTGGTTAATGTATTAAAGTTATTGGCCAACAGGAAGGAATTTACTTTTTCGGAATATTCGTTAGAGTGTATAATCACTATGGTTTTCCCTTTATCTGCCTGGGTAACTATTGCATTTTCTGTAGTCAACTTTTTGTTGAGTTCTTTCAGTACGTAAAATTGTCTTTTCTGTATTATGTTAGATTGGTTGGTTGAGTTGATTATCTGTTTCAGTTTTTTTGTTGCCATGATGCGAAACGTATTCTGCATTTTTGTGTCTAAAAGTCTTATTGCTCTTTCTGTTTCTGCTATTAGGTTGGCCTTGTAGGTTGCTGCTGGTCGTTCGATGCTGTAGTTGAATCCATATTTCAGCAGTTGTATTTCTTCTTTGTTGAATTTAATGTTCGTTAGATTTTTTACCCTTGTGTAGAATTGGTGGTCTTCACTATGACGTGGCTGCGTTGGACGTTTCAGTTGTTTTTGAAGTAGATGGTCTAATTTCTTGTTCAGGCGGTTGTAGTGGTTTTCCATTTGCTGTTGGATGTTGCTGTCGATTGTTGATTGGATAAGCTGCCACGTGGTTGGCCACAGGTTCGCACATTCTAGATGAAGTCTGTATAGCCTTTTATTAAGTTGCTGTTTTTTGGCATATTGAAATTTTATCTCTTGGTTTATCCTAAAGCGGATGGCTGCGTCTTTTGCTCTTTGACATCTTGGGTTTGCACCTTTCATTTTTATGTTGGCATAAGTTGGTGTTATCTGCCTTG
>WRNB01000172.1 GCA_009776805.1 Candidatus Bathycorpusculum grumuli
TTTGCGTTCATATCGGATCTAGGGTTTTTTGTGTTTTTGTTTGTTTGGTTGGTGGTGAGAGTAGTTCAATTTGATTAAGACTTTGTGGATTATTTTGTGTGAGTTTTTTATTTTTTGGCGGGCGTAAATAATTTTTTCAAGATGTTTGGCGTGTAGGTGGTTTTTTTGGTATGCTTGTTTTATGATTTTGGTTGTTTGTGGTGTTGTTTGTTTTTTGGGTTGGCCAAGGTTTTTTTTATTTGTGGGGTGGTGTTGGTTGTTTTGTATTGGGTGTAGAGTTGTTTGAATCTTCTTGGGTTGTTTTTAGGTGGTTGGTTGCTGTTTTTTTGGTTATTTTGTTTTCTGCGTGTTGTTGTAGGCACCATTTGAGTTGTTTTTTGTTTTTGATTTTGACTGTATTTGTTAGTTGTGTGTGGTGGTGTTTTTTTGGAGTTGTTTTGGTATTGTTGTATTGGTATTGTGTTGAAGTATTGAGTCGTAAGTTAACTTAAATTGGGGGGGAAATTATTTCGGGATAAGACAGATTTTTGTCAAAGTATTTCTGTTGGATTATTTGATGAGGCTGTTTGGCAAAAAGCTGCACATGTCTTTGCAATGTTGTATCAACAAGGAATTGTGGTTGATGATGCAGATGTATTGATTGCGGCATACTGTTTAGTAAACGAATATACCCTAGTCACAAATAACAAACGCCATTTTGAGAACATTGATGAATTAAAATTTGTTGATTGGAAAGAATAAGTGTATCTGTGTATTGTGAAGCGAAATTAATGGCGCGAACTAACGTGTAATTGTTTTAGTTTTGCTTTCAAACAATTTTTTGTTTTGATGCTATGTCATATTTGTGAAAAGCTTTTTTAAAAATGATGTGACTTGTAGTAGTCTATATTTCGCCAGTTTGCCTCAGCTCTTTGAGGAAATCATCATAATTTCGAACTCTACTCGCTTTAACATCTGCCTCAGCCTCTTTTAGACTAGCCATAGCTTCTTTATCCTCCTGTATGTTAACAGTTTCAATTATTTCCTCAAGTAACCCAGTATCTTTACCAGTAAAGCCTTATCTTCAGCTGTAATGAGAACACTCTTAGACATGAAAATACCAAAGTAATACTGCTTTGCAGTCTTTAAAATATTGTTCAGTTTTGGTGTTAAAGTGTATTAATGGATGTGCGCGATTTTTGTCACCATTTGGGTACTTGATTCGTGACGGAAAACTCAAAATAACTGGTGATTACTATTTTGAATGGTTATTTGGTTGTTGAGATTTATTCCCTTGTGGAAATTGTTGACGATTAAAGATAGCGTGTTGAGCGGGAGTTGATCAGATTCGGCTTGAGATATATGAGGAAACAAAGAATTTAACTTAAGCAATGCAATGAGAGGGTGTGTAAGGTTGGTGAGACGGCTGCTAAAAAATATGGTTTTCAACAGTAACAGTCACAAAAGAAAACATGTGTTGAGTCATATATCGAATGCTTGTAAGTAGTTCAAAACATAGATAAATGTGACATTGGACACAGACGAAAAATTCAAATCAATTTATATTGGTTGAGAAAAAGTTGATGGTGCGCTCAAAATAGCTAAAAGTTTTATGGGCAACCTTATATAGTGTAAAAGCATCAGAAAAGCAGGAGATGAAATATCATGAAAGTATCACCTTATTTAATTTTTAACGGAAATTGTGTAGAGGCAATTAAACTCTACGAGAAAGCCTTTAACACAAAAGCTAATTACTGCTGCCAATATAAAGACGCACCCCCCTCTGAGAATTATCCAATACAGCCTGGCATGGAAGAACTTGTTATGCACGCAGTACTCCCCATTGGAAATAACACAATCTATCTTTGCGACACAACACCCGACAATAAAACCACATTTGGTAATGGTTCTTTTGCTTGTGTAGAACTGGATAGTGTAGAAAATGTTAAGGCAGCCTTTAACATTCTAAAAGAGTGCGGGAAAGTGTTTTGTGAGGCTCAGGAAACTTTTTGGAATAAGTGTTATGCTGAGCTTGAAGATAGGTTTGGGCTTAAATGGACTATTATGGTTGAGGAGATGGAAAAACAATTTTGTCAAAGCTGTGGTATGCCACTTGAAACTGATGAATTAATCAGCCAGAATAAGGATTACTGCGTTTATTGCTATAAAGATGGTGCTTTTACTCAAGATGTAACTATGGATGAGATGATAGGGATAAGTCTTAAGCATATGAAAGAAATGTTTAAGGATGATCCGAATTTTGATGAAAAAGAAGTTCTAAATAGCATGAAAGTCTTTTTTCCCAAATTGAAAAGATGGACATGTACGTGTAGTGATGAATGTGCCAGTGGCTATAACCCAAACTGCACCTGCACATATAACGAATGTCAATGTAGAGAAACGCCTACGTCTTAGGATAGAATAAGAAGGTGTCTATTGCAAAAAAATATGTTAAAAAATTTGTATTACTAACTGATATAATAAAATCTCGTTAGTTTTACTATAAAACAGTTTTTTTATTTATAACACAAGCGTGTGAGGTGAGAGCAAACATGTATCCTGAATTCCCGAAAAAATTTTAACCTACAACCCAAACGCCACATAAAAAGGTATAAATACCAAAACAAACACAATACAACCAGCACAGTAGGTT
>WRNB01000173.1 GCA_009776805.1 Candidatus Bathycorpusculum grumuli
CATATCAATTATTCTTTGTGAAGCTTGTTTATTTGGTTCTATACTTGCCGGTAGAGTAAGCATTAGTGCCACAGAAATACTCAAAACAACAAGTATCAATGTCGTTCTTCTTTTTTTACGAATTATATTTCTAGTTGCCCTACTAAAGACGCCCATATTTATCATCTCTTAAAGTAAACATAACTAAACTAGGTAGCTAAAGCACTATTTACAACTAATCCACAATACAAGGTGTGCTAATGACTAGTACAGCTGCTTGACTTTGTTTACGATTGAATTTTTCGGGTGTACTATTGATTGTACAATATGTCCTATAACATAGCATTAACTAGCACTGTGCAGTAAGAGATATGTATAAAGGAAGAAAATAAAATGAATAAAATAAGCCAAAATATAAAATCTAAAATGATGAACAAGAAACATTTGATGGCTCCCATATGCCTACTTCTTATGGTAACCATGATAATGATGCCAGTAGCAGCTAGAGCTACAACAACTTGGTTGCAATCCGTTGAAAACAGTAGTAATGTCACCAACCCACAATATATCGTAGGCACATCTGCTGACGGCAATTGCGCACGCTTTAACCCTACTCAGGCCAAATTAATAGGGCCACTAAGAACAAGTCCATCAACATCCGTAACACCAGGCATATATGCATATACAACAAGCGGAACTGGCAGAGTTTACATGTACATGACCTATGACTGCAATGGACCTTGGGCACCCGCAGGATACGCCGATGTTGGCACCACCCCAGGCATGTATTGGTCTAACAATGCTGCTCCAGGAAACAATGGTGGATTCTCAGTAAATCTCGGTAATGGCGTCTCCTTATACGCAGATTACGCAGCATTCAAATATTAACCAGCCACAAAACAACAAAACAAACAATCCCCCTATTTTTTATTTTTAAAATTTACATGAAAGCATTTAACTGCTTTCAAAGTTCTTCTAGCATCGATTTGTCGATGGGTAGAGTAGGCGGCCAGCGAGTTACCCAAAACGGGCACTTTTCCAACCACCCCTCACCGAACGGAACGTGACCCTTTCAGAACATTCCACTCTCCAGCACAAAAAAAACCAAACCTAACAAACCCAAACACCATCATAACAACCAACATAAATCCGACAATGACACACACCACAAACAACCAAAGACTTACACCGCATAACAATCATACACTTCACCCACTCAGACTTCTCACAACAACCAACCCTACGCAAATTCTTCAACTTCCTAACATGATGCACCTCAACACCAACACCACTACCACATAATTCACAAACACCCCGCGTCAACCTATCAACCAACTGCGACCACACATTAAAAACCTGCTTCGGAGCCACATCCACATCATAATTGGGTCTTCGCTAAAATAGGTGGGTAGAATTAGCAAGTTTCGTTACGGCATAATAGTTGTATGAAACATATTGGCGAACGTGAACAAGTTTAGAGAAGGACTGATATGCTCACCCACATGAAATAGCGAAAGGCCTCATAATTCCTAGACCGCACCAACCTAATCCCGCCAAAATGCACAAACAACAAATCCTCACCCTCCCGCTTAACCCCCACCTGTAACACCCCAGCAAGACCATCCACTGTCCCTATAGCCTTTTTACACTTTCAAAATATCTTACTCACCATAGTTTTATGCTTAGCCGCCAACGTCTTAGCCAAAGAAGTCTCCACAACCCACCTCACCAAATGCAACAAATGCACATTGAAGGCTGGCAAATAATACTGCACAAACCCCCAATATTCCGCCTGATACCGACTAACAACATCATAATCAAAATCCACAACCCGCTCCACCCTATAAGTCGGCTTCCCTTTAGCCACATATTTACCTACTTTGCCTGTATCTTATCTCTTGGAACCTTTAACCGAATTTTACCATTTATCGTTCGCCTTCCATTTCTATGCTTAGCATCTGAGTGCATCACATCTATATCGTAACCCAAGAAACGTGCTTCTCCATACCGTGCATTCGTAATTAAGGTCTTCTCTTGATTCAACACTAATTTTAGTTCCTGCTTTAGATATAACGTTAGCTCCGTCTTGATGTCTTGTGCTTCCTTTTTACTCCCTATAAATCCAATTAGCCAATCGTCCGCATAACGCGTAAAACGTAGTCGTTTAAAACATGGATCCGTGGTATCTTTTGTAGGCAATGTTTGACTTAATTTTCCAAGTTCTTTGACCTTGGCCCAGTCTCCGAGACGTTTGTATTTCTTCTTTTTCTCGATAATTGCGACGTACTCTTTATTGTTGGCGCGTCTTTTGCCTGTGTTATACTTTGGTTTAATTGTGTTATTTACGTATTTGTCGAATTGATCCATATAGATATTTGATACCGAAATTCTCAAATGTGGGTAACATAAACAGCGATTTTTGAAGCCCAAACAACATATCCACCAAAAAATAAACACCAAAACACTCAAAAACCACACACCCACATATACATATGTAGGTATAATGCCAGCCAAAAAAGAAAAACTAAAACAATACATCGAAACAAGAAACAACAAAAAATACGTATACGAAAGCACCAGCAAAATAGAAAACAACAA